>CAYOUM010000134.1:2683-4766 GCA_964407185.1 uncultured Methanomassiliicoccales archaeon
GTGGAGACTGTCACGCGGACTTCCTTCGGCCGGCGGTGCTTCAGGACCTCGCTGAGGTGACGGCGCGCGACCTCGAGGTCGATCAGGCCGTGCTCGAGGAGAAACGGCACGGTCGCGACGAGTCGGGTGTTCTCGATCGGATCCTTGTCCGACGGGCAGATGGAGATGAGGAGGCCCAACGGTTCGCGGTCTCGCCGGATCGCTTCGACGATTTCCGCGTCCGACGGATCGCGGTCGAAGAGTCGGACCCAATCGGCGCTCCGGACGACCCAAGCCCTCGTCAAGGCACTCCTTCCCGCTTCAGGCGCGTGTAGTGGGAGAGGGCCAGGAACGTCAGGATACTCGCCCCCACGGCCACGGCCCACGCCTCGGCCACCTGGACACGGTACATCTCGTAGTTAGCGAGAATGCCGACATCGTACCAGTAGAGGGCGAGATCTGCGATCCAACCAGCGAGGAACAGGGTCGAGAGGCTGGCCCCGAGGATCACGAGCGTTTCTGCTCGGGCCGCGAGAAACCAACCTCGGTGGACAGAGCTGTCAATTCCTGTTGGCCGCACTTTCACCGCTTCGCTTCGCCGGACGAACCCTGTCTCAACGAGTTCGAGCCGCACGGCCTGCGGCTTCCTAGGACCTGACCGACTCTCTCCGGCACGGCTTCGAAATGCCATGCTTCCTTCTAACGGGGCAGCGTGCCCGCCTCCTCCCCGCGCCTCCCAGGAGAGAAACGGTTGTGTGGTTGATTAAGCTTTTCGAGAGGGGAATTGCATTGGGCTCGTCAGTTCCCACCGAGGGCAACCAAATCCTTAAGTTGCCGGGAGAGACTGCGGGCGCCGGATGCACTCTGCCGAATGGCTTCGTTCGCTCACGGAACGTCAGCGACAGGTCCTTACGATCGTTGTTGAGAATAAGGTGTACCGAAATCGGGACTCCCGGATTTCCGAGCTCGCGGCCGAGCTCGGCGTGGCCCCGGCGGCCGTCGCAAAGCACCTCCTTGAGATTGAGAAGACCGCGCTCCTCCAAGTGGTCGTTACGCCATCGGAGCAGGGGAAGCGGGTCTACGAACGGCTCCAGCTGGAACCCCGCCCGAGGCGACCCGAGCCTTCCGAAGTCCTGGACAATACCAGGACGTCCGTCCTCGAGTTCCTGAAGGATCACCCCGAGGCGACGGCGGGGGAGATTTCGGAGGAGCTGGCGCTCTCCGAGTACGCAACCATGAGCAGCCTTCGAATCCTCTCCGTTGTTGGCCTGATTGAGAAGCGTCGGGGTCCCGCCGTCCGTCGGGGGGCCCCGCCGTTCGTCCACCGGCTGACCCGCCATGGGGAAACCGTCCTCGGTCGGACGTGAAGAAGCCTCCCGACGGGACGAAAAGATGAGAGCGAGAAGGAAAGCCATATCTAGAGCCCTCCCGATGGCTGCGCGGCGATGGACCGCCGCAAGATACTTCTTCTCATTTTCGATGGGTTGGGCGACCGGCCCATCCCGGAACTCGGGCGCCAGACGCCACTGCAGACGGCCCGCAAGGAGCACCTCGATTGGTTCGCGGCGAACGGCGTAAACGGCCTCCTCGATCCGATCGCGCCCGGCATAAAACCGGGCAGCGACACGAGTCACCTCGCGCTGTTCGGCTATGACCCGCGGAGCGTGTACACCGGCCGGGGCCCGTTCGAGGCGGCCGGCGTGGGCATCCCCGTGAAGCGCGGGGACATCGCGTTTCGCTGCAACTTCGCAACGGTCGATTCGTCCCTCCGCGTGATTGATCGCCGGGCTGGGCGGATCAAAGAGGGCACACAGGAGCTCGCGGCCGCGATTGATGGCCTCGCGCTCGACCACGGTATTCGCGTCCTGTTTCGCGCGGGCACGGAGCATCGAGCGGCCCTCGTCCTCCGCGGCGGCGGGCTCTCTCCCCTCGTGACGGATACGGACCCGCATGCGGAGGGAGTACCGGTCGCTGCCGCGACCGCGACCGCCCATGAGGGCGAGCTCACGGCACGGGCCGTGAACGAATTCACGAAGGAGTGCTATCGAATCCTTGCGGATCACCCCGTGAAGCCTAACCGCCAACCTAAACCGAGTGGTTCCCG
>CAYOUM010000135.1:0-4760 GCA_964407185.1 uncultured Methanomassiliicoccales archaeon
TACTCCTCGATCCGCAGGGGGTACGCGAGCTCAAGGGCCTCCACTGGCGTGTTGCGCGTGTTCGTCATGTGCGTGTGGATGCCGTCCTGGCCATCTCGGAAGGGGAAGCCCCCCTCGCCCCCCGCAATCGTCTCGTAATAGGAAAAGTCCTGACCCCGGTGGCGGCCTCCAAGCAGGACGTTGTTCATCGTGCCCTGCGACTGCGCGGGAACGATCTCGGGGAGCGCGGGCGCCATCGCGAGGAGAAGGACGTCGACGATCCGCGAGGAGGTTTCCACGTTTCCCGCCACGACCGCTGCGGGGGGCCTCGGGTTGAGGAGAGAACCGCGCGGCGCCGTGACGGCGAGGGGCGCGTAGCATCCCGCGTTCGGCGGGGCGTCGGGATCCGTGAGGCACCGGAAGACGTAGTACGTCGCGGACAGCGTGACGGAAAGGGGCGCATTCAAGTTGCCTTCGATCTGGCGGCACGTGCCTCCGAAGTCTACGCGGATTCCGCTGCCCCCGATCGTCACCTCCGCGGCGATCGGAAGGAACGCACTACGACGGGGATCCTCGAGAACGTCCACTGCCCGCCATGTCCCACTCGGCATCGACGAGATCGCCGCTCGGACGCGCCGCTCGCTGTACTCCAGAATCTCTGACACGAACGTCCCCATCTTCGATACCCCGTACTTGTCGAGGAGCGCGGAGAAGCGGCAGGCCCCAAGTTCGTTCGCGGCGACCTGTGCGCGCAGATCCCCTAACCTCTCGCGGGGGTTTCGCGTCCCGATCCTGATCGCCCGAAGGACCGAAGGAACTTCCGCGCCGCGCCGGAGAAATTTCGTCGGCGGAAGCACAAGCCCCTCATCCTCGAGGACGACGGAGTCCGCGGGCATCGAGCCGGGCGCGGATCCGCCGACGTCCGCATGGTGGGCCTTGTTCACGGCATACCCCCGCAACGTTTCCCGGTGGAACACCGGTCGTACGAGTGTGATGTCCGGAAGGTGGGAGCCGCCGCGGTATGGATCGTTCACGATGACCTGGTCGCCCTCGACGAGATCCCCGCCCATTTCGTCCCGGAGGACCTGAATCGTGAGCGGCATTGAGCCAAGGTGCACGGGGATGTGCTCCGCCTGGGCGAGCATCCGACCCTCCGCGTCGAACAGTGCACAACTCGCGTCCATCCGCTCCTTGATGTTCGGCGAGTACGCGGTGCGACGGAGCGCGATTCCCATCTCCTCGGGCACGAAGGTGACTGCGGTCCGCATGACCTCGAGTTCAGCGGGGTCCATGTCACTCGACCTCGATGTCGAGGATTCCATGGCGACGGACCACGACCCTCCCATCCGGTGGGATCACCGTCGTCGCCTGGTCTTCCTCAAGGATCGCGGGACCTCGAGTCTCGAATCCAAGTCCCAGCTCGGCCCGCCGCCACACGTCTACGGTCTGCCATCCATCGTCCAAAAGCACCTTTCGCGAGGAGCTCCGCGGGTTGTCGCGAACCCGGACCTGCGGGAGGTGTTTCCTCCGGGGGATCACGGCGACGAGGCGGAGGGCCACGGTTTCGATCGGTTCCGTGCGAGAGGCGTACCCGTACCGCCGCCGGTGTTCACGGCGAAACGCGGCCTCCATCGTCGGACCGAACGGGAGGTTGATCTCGTAGCTCTGCCCCGCAAACCGAAGGTCGACGCTCGGCTCGTAAACCGCCGCGCGCGGCGGGAAGCCATGCCGGCGCACGGCGGTCTTCGCCGTGGCCCGGAGCGCGCGCAACACGCGAGCGGACATCGCCACTGCTCTCCGCAAAGGAGCGACGAGCCCACGACTGAAGTCCAACCGGACGTCCGCGGTCAGAATGCCGTATGCAGAGAACGACCCGGGGAGGAAGGGAACGAGGACCCGTCGCAGTCCGATCTCTCTCGCGAGGAATGTGGCGTGAACGGGGCCGGCACCGCCGAAGGCTAGGAGCGCGAAATCCCGAGGGTCGAGACCCCGCCTCGCAAGGACCGCCTTGATTCCACGGACCATGTTCGCCTCGACGACCCGTCGAGCGCCGAGAATTGCGGCGTCGATCGAGAGATGCGAGCGATTCGCCAGGCCCCGGAGGCCCTCGGCCGCGAGGTCCCGACGAAGTGGCATCGTTCTCCCGAGGAGCGCGTCGGGGAGCAGTCCCGCCAGGAGGTCTGCGTCCGTCACCGTTGGCTCTCGTCCTCCGTGGCCGTAGCACATCGGGCCCGGCTCGGCCCCCGCGCTCACCGGCCCGACCCGCAACGCGCCCCCACGGTCGATCCATGCGATGCTTCCACCCCCCGCCCCTACGGAGACAATGTCGAGGACGGGCAGCGCGAGGGGTAGCCCGCCGACCGAGGCCTCGCTCGTGTAGGTCGGGCGGCCATCAAGAACGACGGAGAAATCCGCGCTCGTCCCGCCCATGTCGAACGTCACGAGGTTCCGCATCCGGAGCGCTTTCGCAATCGACAGGGCCGCGGACACGCCGCCCGCGGGCCCGGACAGAGCGAGATCGATGGGGCGATCGAGCACCTCACGCGAGTCCGCGGTGCCGCCTCCGGACTTCATCGCGAGAAAGCGGGAACCGATCGCCTCCTCGAGGGCGAGGAGATGGCCACGCACGATCGGCTTGATGTATGCGTCCAGGGCCGTCGTCGAAGCTCTTTCGTATTCCCGGAACTCCGGCAGGACATGGGACGATATCGACACCTCGAAGCGGGGGGCGATTGCGGCCTTGAGGGCCCGCTCATGGGAGGGATTCAGGAAGGAGAACAGGAGGCACACGGCGACGGATTCCGCGTCCCGCCGGCGCAGCTTCCGCAAGATCCGTCCGAGCTCCGATTTCGAAAGGCCCTTCAAGACGTGTCCGCTCGGTCCAACCCGCTCCCGCACGCCGATCGCCATCCCGCGCGCGACGACGGGCGGCGTTCGCGTGAGACGGAAGTCGTACAGAGATGGGCGATTCTGGCGCCCGATCTCGAGCAAGTCCTCGAACCCCGAGGTCGTGAGGAGGACCGTGCGCGCGCCCTTCCGCTCGATGATCGCGTTCGTGGCCACGGTCTTCCCATGGGCCATCTCCGTGGCCTCGAGCCTGTGAAGTCCCTCCTCAAGCGCTCGACCCGGCGTGGTTGGTGTCGACGGGGCCTTCCACGTCACGAGTTCGCCGTCGCGAACTCCGACAAAGTCCGTGAACGTCCCGCCCACGTCAACGCCGACGAACATCGCCGCGGCATCGGCCGCGGGTAGGTATCTTTTTGGGATGCGCGGGTCGACTCACGTGCGGAATCCGGCCATCAAAGAATGGAATCCGCCGGCTCGGAGGAACCGGCGGGAGGAGGAAGGATAATCCTCAGTTCTCGCGGAGCGTCCCCGCCTTGTACTGCGCGTAACCTTCGAGATCGAGCAGGCCATGGCCGCTGAAGTTGAAGGCAATGACGAGCGGCTCATTGGCCCGCTTCGCCTCCCGTGCAAGCTCGATTGCGCCCTTGATCGCGTGACACGTCTCCGGTGCCGGGATGAGGCCTTCCGTGCGCACGAAGATCTCCCCGGCCTGGAACGTGCTCAGCTGGTCGAACGCCCGCGCCTCGATCACGCCCTGGTCCAGCAGCAAGCTCACGCTCGGCGACGCGCCGTGGTACCGCAGGCCCCCCGCGTGGATCCGAGGCGGGACAAACGTGTGGCCGAGGGTGAACATCTTCAGGAGAGGCGTCATCTCTGCGGTGTCGCCGAAGTCGTATTCGTACCGTCCCATCGTGAGCGATGGAATCGATGTGGGCTCGACGGCGATGAACCTCGTCTCAAGCTGTCCGCGAAGGCGCTCGCGGATCGCGGGGTACGTGAATCCGGCAAAATTCGAACCGCCGCCGACGGACCCGACCATGATGTCCGGCGCCTCGTCGGCGATCTCGAGCTGCTCGAGCGCCTCCTGGCCGATGACCGTTTGGTGCATCAGGACGTGGTTCAGTACGCTCCCGAGCGAGTATTTCGTGTTTGTCCCCGTGACCGTGGCCTCTAGGGCCTCGGAGATCGCGATGCCAAGGGAACCGGGATTGTTTCCGTCGTTTTCGAGAAACCTCCGGCCGACATTCGTCCGGTCGCTGGGGGAAGGGAACACCTCCGCGCCGAACAATTCCATCACGTATTTCCGGTACGGCTTCTGGTCGTAGCTCACACGGACCATGAACACGGTGCACTTGAGGCCAAAGTAATCCGTCGCGGCGGCGAGCGCGGATCCCCACTGTCCGGCCCCCGTTTCGGTCGCCAATCGCTCGACCCCTTCGCGCATCGCAAAGTACGCCTGCGCAATCGCCGTGTTCGGTTTGTGACTCCCGACGGGGCTGAGGTCTTCGCGCTTGTAGTAGATGCGGGCCGGCGTGCCGAGGAACTTCTCGAGGCGGTATGCCCGGTACATCGGGGTCGGCCGGCCAAGCCGAAGATAAGCCTCGCGCACCTCCTCTGGAATGGGCTCGTACCGGTTCGTTGAAACCTCCTGACGGATGATCTCCTTCGGGAAAAGGGGAGCGAGCGCCTCGGGCCCAATGGGCTCCCGAGTCCCCGGGTGCAGGGGAGGCGGGAGAGCCACCGGAAGGTCGGGAAGGATGTTGTAATATGCCTTCGGCAGACGGTCGACATCAAGCAGAATCTTCGGAGATCCGTTCTCCATGGGTGCCTCCCCCCCCCCCGGATTGGGTCATGACCGTACATCAGATAATCTTTTTGGTCGTTACAGTCTACCTTTGCTCATTACGAACCGGAAAGATTACCCTTCAAGGGGC
>CAYOUM010000136.1:0-4755 GCA_964407185.1 uncultured Methanomassiliicoccales archaeon
CGTGAGACAGGTTTGTTGCTTTTTGGTGGACGCGCTTTGGTGCCTGAGGGGAAGGACCCTTAAGTACGAGAGGAACGGGGGTCCGGCGCCTCTAGTGTATCGGTTGTCTGGCAAGGCATTGCCGAGCAGCCACGCGCTACTGGATAAGGGCTGAAAGCATCTAAGCCCGAAGCCACCCTCAAGACGAGGCACCTTACTGCCGTCCTAATCGAGGACGTTGATAGGGCGGGGGTGTACGGCGGAAGCCTTCGGGCGACCGCCTCAGCCCGGCCGCTACTAATCGCGGTAGTCGCGACAGCACCTAACGGCTGTGCAAAGACGGCTTAGCCGTCAATCAGGGTGCATATGATCCCGTGATTTTCCCCGCGCATGTCATCCCGCCAAGCGGAGCCTCCGGTGGGCGGAGGAGACCGCCACGAGGACGACGAGGAGCGTTGCACCCGCGACAAGGGCCGCGCTCCACAACGCCATCGCACCGCTCGTCGCATTCGCCATTGCCCCGGTGAGCGGCGCTCCAACCGCCACGCCCGCGACGAGGATCGCATAGAAGGTTCCCGTCGCGAGCCCAAGGAAATCCGCATGGGCGGACTTCGAGACGAGCGCGGACGACGACGGAAACACGAGGCCGTGCCCGAGGCCGAAGAGGACCATGAGTCCGACGAAGGCCGTGTATGAGGGCGAGAACGGCAGTAGGGCGATGGCCGCCCCAATCGCTCCGAGACCGAGCCCGCATGGAATGGCGGGACCGAACCGATCCGCGATTATGCCGCTCGGATAGTGCACGACAATGGAGACAACCGCGAAGACGAGGAGGGCGATCGCGAACCGGGCGTCGGTGAGCTCGACCGGCGGGCCTTCGAAATAGGGTGCGATCGTCACGAGGGCGCCGAGGAGAAAATAGAGGGCGAAGATCGCGGCATAGCCTGCAAATGGGTACGCGGAACGGAGGAACGCGAGGAACGCGACGCGATCGAGCGGCGGACGTTTTCCCGCGGCGGTGATCGGCTCACGAACGCGCGACGCGACGATGGCTCCCGTCCACAGCGCAAAGGCGAGACCGAAGAAGAGAGGTTGATACGCCCCGCGCGAGGCCGCAACTCCGGCGACGCCGAACCCGAGAATCACGGCGATCGCAATCGAAATCCCATAAAGGGCGAGCGAGCGGCCCATCCTCCCGGGCGGTGCGCGCCCCGCGACGAGCGACATCGTGGCAGGTCCAACGAAACCCCCTCCGAGTCCGTGGGAGAGACGCACGACAAGGAGCCCTATGGGCGTCGTCGCAATCGCGTACAGGGCCACGCTCACAGCGTCCCAGAGCAAGCCATAGACGAGCGGGCGCTTCCGTCCGATCCGGTCGACAACGCGGCCGAAGACGAGGTTCGCGGGAACGTGCACCATCGAGTATGCGCCGACGATCAGACCGACCATCAAGAGGTCCGCACCGAGGGCGACCGCATAGAACGAGATGATCGGGATGATCGCGTTTGTGTCCATCGAGCCGACGAGCGTGGCGTAGAGGACCTTCGCGGTCTCCCCATGCGCCCGCCCCGCCATGGAGCCGCGCGAACCGAGGGATGGCTATAAGGGTGCGTCGCACGCGAAACAAGCCTTTAGGCTAACGCTGTATAGCGGGACGGTGACCACGGAACTCGTCGTCGATGTGAACGAGCCGCGGGAAATTCACGAGCGGCTTCTCGAGCTCGGCGTTGCCACAGTCCGTCGGAGAATTGCACCGGGGGATTATGTGTGCGGCGAAATCGGGATCGAGCGGAAGTCGCTCCACGACTTCTTCTCGAGCCTGATCCGGAAGAGGCTATTTGATCAACTCAGACGACTTCGCGAGGCATACCCTGTCGCGCTTCTCATCCTCGAGGGCGACCTCGCGGAGGTTTCGGAGTTCAAGGCTCCCCGCGCGATCTTCGGGGCGTTCGCGGCAATCGAGGTCGACGAGCGGGTGCCGATCTTGACGACCGCGGACCGCGAGCAGACCGCGGTCCTCCTCTCCGTGATTTGGAAACGACAGGAACGCCGTCGCGCGGAGTACGGGCTGCGCCACAAGCCGAAGACGCGGACGCTCGAGGAGCGACAGCGCTTCCTTGTCGAAGGGTTGCCAAACGTCGGTGACGTGATCGCGAAGAACCTGCTCGAGCACTTTGGGTCCGTGCGGGCCGTGTTCTCCGCGGACGAAGCCGCACTCCGACAGGTGCCTGGAATTGGGGAAGCGAAAGCGAGGGAAATCGTATCCGCCCTGACCACACGGTACACGGCCCGGCAGCGGCGGCTCGACGAAGCGGACCTGTAGGCGAGTCTTCGTTAGCGGACGGCCCCTTCGTACGCCCGGCGGATTTCGTCCCATGGGGCGTCCGTCTTAAAGGAGTTCCGGCGAAAGTGGGTCGGCGCTGCTCGGAAGCCGTTCTCTCGCAAGCGGTCAAGCACGACGCCCAGGCGCGGCGGTGAGACCCCGAGGCGGCCGGCCGTCGCGTTGTTCTCAAGGTAGAACGGTGGGAGGCCCGCCTCCCGGCGGATCGCGTCGAGAAGCCGAGCGGTCGGAGCGCCCATGTACGGGCGCGCTTCCAGGCGAACGGGCAGGTCCTCTCCGGCTAGGGGGCCGAGCCATAGCGGGCCGATTGCACTGGACATCGGAACGTCGTCAACGCTCTCGCAACCACCAGTCTTCGGATCGAACCGGATCCAACCCAAGCTTCCGAGCGCGCGGTCTGCCCGTTGAGCCCCCTCGGAAATTCGAAGGTACGCGCGGAGGAAGTGCTGCGCGCCGTACGCAAACAGCGGCTCGACCGCCTTGTCGAACCGTCCCGCCATTCGAGCGACAAAGCCGATGAGGATCCGCACGCCGACCTCCGCGTAGGCGTCCGTGGGCCTTACTTGCGCGAGATACCGACGGGCGCACGCCTCCGGCTTCGCGCCGCAGAGCACGGGCGTGTCCGTTGCCGTCACGCCAAGGACAGAGCCCCGATGGGCGGACTGCAGAGCCGCGTCGAGGAAGGGCACGGGCGAGCCGAACGGGTCAACCTCCACCAAGTCGTAGTGGTGGAGCGCGAGGTGTGCGTTCAAATCTCCCTGGACAATCGTCACATCCGGGGCCCCGGCCCGTCTCGCGTTTTCCTTCATCAGGGTGACAGACCGTGGATTCCTATCGTTCAACGTCACGCGAGGCTCGATTCCCGACTCCAACGCGATTCGCAGACCGAGCACTCCCGTCGCAGCGAGTCCGTCAAGGACGGACGCACCACGCAGTCCGACAAGTTGACCGAGAAGTACGCTGACGTCCCGCGCAATCTCCATCGTGGGATTGTAGAATGGAAGCCCAGAGCGCGAGCCCGGCCCGCGCGGGCTCGGGACATCCGGCACGAGGAGCGTCACGAGACCCTCCCGGACGTCGCGGGTGGGATAGTCGATCTCCAAGGGGTGCCGGATATTGGACCCGCCCTTAAGGGGCTTCGCTAGACGATCTCCCCTTTGATGAGCTTCACGATCTTGTACGGGAGCAAATTCCGGTTTACGGGGGTGACCTCGAGAATGCGAACATCGTCCCGACGGCGGATGTCCTGAAGGAGGGGGTTCCTCGACTTCTTATGAAGGGTGAGGATAAGCGGCTTGTCCGCGTCGAGGGCATCCTTCACGGACGCGATGAAGTTCGGGCTCTCGACCTCCATCTTTCCGACCTCGTCAATCACAATGACATCAGAATTCTCTGTCGCGTACTTCAGCGCGCGGACGCCGACCTCCTCCAGCGCGGAGATGTCGACACCGAAGCGGCCGACCATCGTTTTCGACTCGATGTCCTTCGATGCGAACACACGTCTCTCCTTGGTCGCCCAGTCCATCACGTAGAAGCCCTCGCGGCGGTTCTTCTTCACGATCGGCTCTGTGATCATCCCGCCGACCTTTTTGCCATCCGACTCGAGCATCTCAATGACCTTCAACAGCGCATAGGTCTTGCCTGCGCCGGGGAGGCCTGTAATCCCGATTTTCGGCGACTCACCCATCCCGAATTCCCGTCGTACCTGTATTGCATTTCTTATATTTAACGAGTCTTATTTAAAGAGTCGACAGAGGAGAATGCCTGGCAGAATCTCTTGGAGAAAGCGAAAAGGGAATTACGATGCCGTGGTAGCCCTGCTCTCGCTCCGGCGGACCTTCCGGACCATCAAGACGGGACACTCCGCGCGGTGCGCGATCTGGTCCTGCATCGCGCCAAAGGCGAATTGGGTGAGGCGCCATTCACTCGAAGCCCCGAGGACGACGAGGTCATAGCCTCGCGACTCCTCGACGACCGCGTCAGCAATCGATCGGACTTTCACAAATTTCTCTTCGACCGGCACACCGTGCGTCTTGCACATTGAGGCGAGCCGACTCGAATACGCCCTCTCTTGATTCAACTCCGCTTCCGTCTGCGCCGCGCTGAACAAGGCAATCGACGCGCGATGCTGTTTCGCGAGCATGATCGCGTACCCGGTTGCGTAGCTTACGTGCCACTCTGGCGCGTTCATCAGGAGGATGCGGTTCAGTTTCGCCTTGAGGCCTGTGGTTTTGAACACGATGACATCGCATGGCGCTTCTTGCACGAACTGATCGATGTTTGTTCCGAGAACCCGGCCGCGACGCCACGTCCCTTTCCACCCTACAACGAGGAGGTTCACGTCCTCTTTTTCCACGCTCTCGAGAACCGCTTCGGCGACCTCGTGGGACACAACGACCCGAGCCGTCACGCCCACACCCGCTTCCGTCACGATT
>CAYOUM010000137.1:0-4666 GCA_964407185.1 uncultured Methanomassiliicoccales archaeon
GCTCGAGAATCTCCTTCGTCGGGTATCCCATATCGATGCCCTTCGCGAGGAGGTACAGGCTCGCAACCCCTCCGGCCGTCAGGACCTTGTCCACGATTCCATTCGCGAGCATGTGGCGGGTCACAGCGATGGAATCGTCCGCCTTGATCCCGCCGAAGATCGCGACCTTCGGACGCTCCTGGCTTTCCATCGCCCTCGAGACCATCGCGACCTCCCGCTCCATGACCCGGCCGGCGAGGGCGGGGAGCACCTCGGCAAATCCGCACAGGCTCGGCTGGGCTCGGTGCGCGGCGGCGAACGCATCGAGGACGAAGTACTGCGCGAGCGGCGCGAGCTTCCGGACCATCATCGCCTTCGCCATCTTCTCGAATTTCGCGTCCGCGAGCGTCTCCTCCTCCGCGAAGAACCGCGTATTCTCGAGGAGGATGACGTCCCCCACATTCATCTCCTGGATCGCCCGTGTCGCATGTTGTCCGAAGAGGCTGTCGATGTACCGCACGGGGTGCCCGAGGAGAGCCTCCATCCGATTCGCGTGGGCTTCGAGGGTCGTGAAGTCGTCCTTTCCGGGTCGGGATTGGTGGGCAAGGACGGCAACGCGGGTCTGCCGCAGGTCCCGGATCGTCGCGAGGTGCTCCCGGATGCGTGCATCGTTCAGGATCCGGCCCGTGGAGGGATCGATCGGGGAGTTGATGTCGACGCGCAAGAGGACCGTCGAGCCCGACAGATCGAAGTCGTCGAGAGTATAGAAGTTCCGACCCATCGGCCGCGCGAACGAAAAGGTCTCGATTAAGCTTTGTGTGCGTGCTCGTGAAATCGGAACCATTTTCCGTGACTCATGCACTGCCGGGTCTGGGATGCCTCTCGGAGAGCGCGCGCTTGTGCCCGCCATCACCGCTCACTTCACGGCCATGGGCTACGACGTCGTCCCGGAGGTCGAACTCGGTGGACGTCGGGCCGACCTCGTGGCCTTCGACGACCGGGAACTCATTGCGGTCGAACTGAAAGTCCGAGAGTGGCGTCAGGCGATCCGACAGACAATCGCCTACCAGCTCGCCGCCGACCGTGCGTTCGTCGCCCTTCCGCTTCGGCACGCACACTGCGCCCACCGGGCCCGCCACGTGTTTGATCGCGAGGGCATCGGCCTCCTCGCCGTGGGCCCGCGGAATGATGTGCGGACCGTCCTCGAAGCGACGCCTTCCCCGCGCCGACTTCCGCCGCTCACGGAATCGGTTCGAGGTCAGCTTGCGAGGGATCAACCCATTTGCCTTCCACGTCTGCAGTGAGGGGACCCGCTGATTCCCGGACTCACTCCAAGCGAAGATGCCACTCGATCTCGCGGAGGTACGTGCGGATGTCGTCCTCATTTTGGGTCTCGCGATTCGCAAGATCGACGAGCTTGTAGAGGCCCGGTGGAAATCGCGTCCGTTTCCTGAGCGCCCGGTTTAACTCGTCGATCTTGCCGAGGAGGGCGGGGAACCGATAGTTCGCAATCTGCGGGACGTGAACTCCGACCTCCCGCTCGTGCACAAGACGGTGGAGCCGAGCCGCCGCTGCTCGGTACGCGGGATCGTCGAGGGGGGTACCTCCCGCTTCGGCCGCCTCCCGGCCGGACTGCATCATCTCCACGAGGGCATCGTCCAGCTCATCATCAATCCAGATGCCGCGAGCCCCGAGCTCCGCGCGAACCTTGCGGATGTGTAGCTTGAGGTCGAACGTTGCGGCTGTGGTCGCGGCGAGCATCACGAAGTCCGGGTCCCCCGCATACATTGTGCCCGACATCTCATGAAACTTTGCGGCGCCCGATTGGCGGCGAGAACCAAGGCGGAGATTCGCAGCGCTGAGGTTCACCAGCCAAGATATTTAAGCGAGCCGTCGGAATGGAACGCCCCCTGAGGGAGGCCCACGGCTCGTCCCAGGATTGCAGAGGGCAAGGTGATCCGCAAGGTTTCTGGCAGTGCAGACGCCCTCAAGATGCTCCTCCGGGACCTCAGGAAATACTCGTTCTCCGGGTACGTACGGACCCTGCGCGTTCTCAATAGTGAGACCTCCGAAGGGTTCGTGTTCCTTCGGGCGGGTGAGCCGGTCATCTCCGTGTACTACCGAGGCAATGGGGAGGAGGTCGGACGCGCGGCCTTGAAACTCGTGTTGCAAGATTCGTACGACGCGCAATGCACGATCGAGCTTCACGCACGGATCGACGTGGATGAAGCCACCGAGGACCTACACAGGGGGGTCCTCGACCGCGTGAAGCGACCGTCGCGGAAGGGACGGGGGGGCGAAAGAACGGGGCGGGAGGTCCTGGAGGCGAAGCTCGCACGATTAGCGCAGATCGGCTACAAAACAAACGGGCTCGAAGCAGCGCTGAAGCGCGGGCCCGAAGCCGCACGAGCCGCGACCGAGGCATTTGAGATGGACGTGAAGCGTGCAGAGATGCTCCGCCGCGGCCTCCATGGACTCGATACGAAGGGCTTCGAGGATCGGATGGCCTCGATCGAAGTGAAGCTCAAGGATCCCGAGACACTCGCCGAGGCGGAGGTGGAGATTGACGAGCTACGCCGAGAGGTCGAACGGCGCAAAGAAGGCGAAAGGGGCCGCGATGGCGTGCCCGAAACGACCCGCGAGCCCGCGTGGGAGGTCTTCGAGGACGTGGCCGAGCAACGGAGCGCCGGGCCGAGGCTTGGGGGCGCACTCGCCCAGAGTCTCGTGGTCACCGCGACGCAGGAGGAGCCAGCGATTCACGCCGAGGGCACGAATCTCATCCGCCAGTTCTCGTTCGACACGTTTGTCGTCGGAGGATCAAACCGCTTCGCACACGCGGCGTGCCTCGCTGTCGCGAAGTCCCGCCACACGTCATACAACCCGCTCTTCATCACTTCGGGCCCGGGCCTGGGGAAGACGCATCTACTGAATGCAATCGGAAACGAGGTCGTCACCGCCAACCCAAGGGCGAAGGTCCGGTACCGCAGCGTCGAGGCGTTCACGAACGACATGCGGGATGCACAGACGTCCGGAGGCATTGCGGGGTTCCGAGACACGTATCGAGGCCTCGATGTCTTGCTCCTTGACGATGTCCAGTTCCTGAGCGGGCGCGGGGACGTCCAGGAGGAGCTGTTCCACACATTCAATGAACTGTACAACGCAGGCAAGCGAATCGTACTCGCCAGCGACCGACTGCCGAAGGAAATCCCAGATCTTGAGGATCGCCTTCTTTCCCGATTCGAGGGCGGGCTCGTTGCCGACGTCCAGCCTCCGGATTACGATACGCGAATTGCCATCCTGCGTCGAAAGGCGCGAGACGCCCGTGTCGACGTCGCCGGTGATATCCTCCCCTACATCGCGCAGCTCGTCCCGGACAACATCCGGGAGCTCGGCGGTGCGCTGAACCGTGTCCTCGCCTTCTCGACTCTCATGGGAGAGGCCCTCACAATCGAGCTGGCGCGGGAGGTCCTCCGCCCGCTCGAGGCGGGGGAGTCCGGGTCGGGGCGGCCGAAACTCGATGCAATCGATCTGCAGCCCGGGACGGCGTACATCGTGAAGGAGGATCGACCCTCCCGGTCGTTTCGTCTCTTCACCCGGCTCTCAAGTGGAGGCAACGGCGGCTTCGTCATCACGCGCGTGAACCCCCAGCGCCTTCGGGAACGGTACGAACTCGCCTCTGCGAGAGTTCTGTGGCTCACGGACGGGCCAACCGCGGCGGCGGAAACGATTCCGCCTGTCTTGGAAAGAATCGCGTACGAAATAGAAGGGTTCATGAAGAAGGGGAAGCGGGGCGCAATCCTCATCGACGGGATTGAGTACCTCGTGAGCCACAACTCATTCGAGCCGGTCCTCAAATTCGTGCGCAACCTCGTGGACCAGGTTTCAGAGAGCGGGCACACGCTCCTTCTGTCCCTCAGCCACGGAACCCTGAGCGAGCAGGAGGCCCGAGTGCTTGAGCGCGAAGTGGAGGCGCTCACGCCCTGAGGGCGCGTGGCCCACTACGCGGCCCCAGTTTCTTGTCGGAAAGCGCGGACGAAGCGCATCGCATCGCCATATTCCTCGCGCTTCATGTGGATCGAGGCCTGTTTGAGGAGACCGATAGCACGGGTGAGATCGCCCCCGTGTAGCTTTAGGTCGAGGAGCCTGTTCCGCGCGTTCTTCAGAGCGCTGCCCAGGACGTCGGGCAACACGCCTATTAGTGTCGTTCGCACCTCATCGCCGAGCTTCGCAGCCCGATCATACTCCCGACGCCCAAGCGCTTCACGGCCTTGGCGGATGAGCGCCTCCGCGGGACCAGCGGGGATGCCGAACGCGCGACTGTTCTCGACGAGTGACTCTGCGGCAAGGAGAGCCTCCTTCGCGCGATGGTAGCCCCCCGCGTGTTTGTCGAACTCATCGCGCGCCTTGCTGAGTTCCGTGAATGCACCGGCGAAATTGCCGTTCTCCAGGTGGCCGACGGACGATTCAAGAAGCTGCTCGACACTGCGCACATCGCCCGACCGGGAGTTCTTCGCCCGTTCGACCTCGACAAGCAGTGTTTCGATGCCGTTCGCGCTGTGGATTGCGAAGGCGTTTTCGAGGCGGCACGGGTTTCCGGCGGAGTGGGCCCGTTTCACGCAAACCAAGCTCGCCGAGGGACAGTTGGCGACGCTGTCGTTCCGGCTCGAGGACCAGCATTTCCCGTATC
>CAYOUM010000138.1:0-4662 GCA_964407185.1 uncultured Methanomassiliicoccales archaeon
GTCGTGTTCGTGAGTGAGCTCGCGTCCGAGGAGAACCGCCAAAATCCGTCGAACCGATGCTACTTCTGCCGCGCTGGTCTCGCGAACGTTCTCCAGGAAATTGCCGAGCGCGAGCGCTATCGAGTAATCGCGGACGGGATCCAGACGTCCGACCTGGGGGATGGGCGGCCCGGCATTCAGGCGATGAACGAGGCCGGCGTGTGGCACCCGCTCTTGGAGATGGGCCTTGCAAAGCCGGATGTCCGTGCGATTGCCAAGTCATTCGGGCTCTCGTTCCACGACAAGCCGAGCAACGCGTGCCTGTCCTCGCGGATTCCGCATGGCACGCCGATCTCGGTTGAGGTGCTCCGTACCGTCGAGGCGGCGGAGGACTACCTCCGGGACCGGGGGTTCCGGCAAGTGCGGGTGCGCCATCACGGTCCGACCGCGAGGATCGAAGTCCCTCCGGAGGAGATCCCGAAGCTGCGAGCCATCCATCGCGAGGTCGAGGGCATTCTGCGCACCCTCGGCTACCGAGAAACGGTGATTGACCCGGCAGGCTACCGCGCGAGGGCGTGACGGCCGCGGCGCGGTTTCGCGACGAGATGGCGGCAATGGAGTTTCGACAGGTCGTAGCACTGCGGGCAGGTGTCCGGCTGATCCGTCAGTGTCCGCAGGCGGCGGGCCGTGTCCATGCTCAACGCGTGCTCCATCCTGCACGCCTCCTCGTGGAATCGGCCCTCCGGCAACCCGAGGCGTTGCGCAAGGAACCATTCCATGACGCAATGTCGTTGCAGGATTGAGACCGCGATCCGGCTTCCCTTTGACGTCAGGCGGGTCCCCTGGTACTTCGCGTGCAGCGCCAGTCCGTGGTCGGTCAGCTTCTCGAGCATCTCCGTGACGCTTGCGGGGGACACCTTGAGGACATGCGAAAGGTCCCCCGTCCGGGCGGGTTCGCCGGTGTCCTTCATCAGGAGGTAGATGTACTTCAAGTACATCTCCACGTTCTCGTTCGTCGTCGCGGGTTGGACCATGACAAGCTCGTGAGCCGACCGACGGGGATAAAGTTTGTGCACGTGCTCATCCCCGTACGGGTGAGAATTTTTCGGAATGCCGAAAACATATATACACAACCTTCATAGCAGATGAATCGCCGATTTAGGCTATCCGAAAAGGGAACCCAATGGTCGTCGCGCAGTATGTCTTGACCTTTAGAGAGGTACTCGAGGCCGCCCTCCTCGCCGCCATCATCCTCGCGTTCCTCGTCAAGACCGGTCGCTCGTCGCTCGCGCGGTACGCGTGGTATGGGGTCTACGCTGCGACGGCGGCGAGCTTCGGGATCGGCGCAGCGGTCCTCGTTGCGTATGGAACCTTGTCCGAGGTGGACAAGGTCCTGTTCGAAGGGATGGCGGCCCTCATCGCGGTCGCCGTGCTGACCTCGATGATCTACTGGATGGCGGTCAGGGGTCGCGCAATCAAGGGAGAGGTCGAAAACCGCGTCGAGGCCGCGGTCACCCACGGTGCGATGGTGGGCCTTGCCTCCCTCACCTTTGTCCTCGTCTTCCGCGAGGGCCTCGAAACAGTCCTGTTCCTGACCCCCTTCCTCGTTGAGGACGTCGGGAGCACCGTCCTCGGCGCACTCCTTGGGCTTGGCGCGGGGATCGCGCTCGCATATGCGATCTTCCGGGTTGGTCTCAAGCTCGACCTTCGGAAGTTCTTCTACTTCACGAGCATCCTCCTCATCCTCATCGCCGGTGGTTTGGCGGGGTACGGCGTCCATGAGCTGATCAAGTACGCGGAGCTGCGAGCCGTTGATCTAGGCTGGTTCGGCGCGACCGCCTACGCGTTGCCGATCCTGTCCGACAGCCTGTTCGGCCACAAGGGCGCCATTGGCTCGATCTTCGCAGTGATGTTCGGCTACACGACATCGTCCGAGTGGGGCCGCCTCGTCGTCCACGTTACTTACCTCGCGATTGCACTTCCGCTCATCATCATTGTATACCGGCGACCTGGGTGGATTCGCGCATTCACGATACGTCTCCGAGGCATCTCCGGACCCCGGGCCGCAACAGGCGCGACGGACCCTCGGGAGCAGTAGACTGGCTCTCCTCCTGCGTCGAAACGTATTTTCGGCCCATGGGATTGCGGTGAGCGATGGCGCGAACACGGAAGCGTGACCCGGCCACGGTGGCGATTCATCCCCGGACGGAGCGAGGCCCCGGCCCCCTCGTCACCCCGATTTTCATGTCCTCGACGTTCCGTCTCAAGGACGCAGGACAGGGTTCGGAGTTCGCGCAGACCGTTGCGCCACGGGAATACTACACGCGCTGGGGAAACCCGACGACCGCGGACCTCGAGGATGCGGTGGCAAAGCTCGAGGGAGGTGCGGCCGCGCTCGCTACCGGTTCCGGCATGGGGGCGATTGGATCCTCCATCCTGACGTTCGTGAAATCCGGTGGCCGCGTCGTCTCAGGGAAGAGCTTGTACACGGGGACCATAGAGATTTTCGAACACCTTCTCCCGCGGTTTAACGTGCGGACGACGTGGGTCGATCAACGGAACCCTGGGGCCTTTGAGGAAGCGATCGACTCGAACACGTCCTTGGTGTACGTGGAAACTCCGGCGAACCCGACCCTGATGCTCACGGATTTTCGGAAAGCGGTGAAAGCCGCACGGTCCGTCGGGGCCGTCGTCTTGGCGGACAACACGTTCGCAACCCCGATTAACCAGCGGCCGTTCGAGTTTGGAGTGGACGTCGTGCTGCACAGTGCGACGAAATACCTCGGAGGCCATAGCGACGTCATCGCGGGCGTGGCCGTCGCGAGGACGCGCTCTCTCTATGATCGCATCTGGTACACGTACAAGCTGCTGGGGCCGACGCTGGGACCCTTCGAGGCCTTCCTCGTGCGCCGCGGGATCAAGACCCTTCCCTTGCGGGTTCGGCAGCAGAACAAAAACGCGACGATTCTCGCGGAACACCTCGAGGACCATCGTGCGGTGTCGAAGGTGTACTACCCTGGCCTGAAGTCGTTCGAGCAGCACGCGCTCGCGCGCCGCCAGATGGATGGGTTCGGTGCGATGCTGTCGTTCGAACTGAGGGCGGGCTACAAGGCCGGACTGAAGTTTGTCGAGTCCGTTAAGCTGGCGAGCTTGGCGGTGAGCCTCGGCGGGACGGAGACTCTCGTTGAGCATCCCGCGAGCATGACCCACGGAACCCTCACGGTGAAGGAGCGGAAGCTACAGGGGATAAGCGAGGGCCTCGTCCGCGTGAGCGTGGGGCTCGAGGACGTCAATGACGTCATCGAGGATTTTGATTCGGCGCTGCGGAAGGCCCTGCGCTAAGCCCGGACATGCCCTATTTCAGGGCACCCTCGAGTCGGAGCAGCTTCCTCTTCCACGCGATCCCTCCGGTGAACCCGCCGAGGCCGTTCGTCGCAACAACTCGGTGGCATGGGATCACGATGCACGCGGGATTCTTCCCGAGGGCGTTTCCCACCGCCCGGGACGCGTGCGGCCTGCCAATCGCGTTCGCAATCTCGCCGTACGTGCGGAGTTCGCCCGCGGGAATCGACCGAGTCGCCGCGTACACTTGTCGCTCGAACTCCGTGAAATCTGACAAGTTCACAGAATAGCGGTCGAAGTCCACGGTCTCCCCGGAGAAGTAGCGTGCGAGGTCCTTCGCGACCGGAGTTCGCACGTCCGTCGGCCGTCGCCGAGTTCCGAGATGGATTTCCCGCACGACGCCGTCTGCGTGATCGACCCGCACCCGCCCGAGGGGTGTATTGAGTATCTCTGCCATCGTCGCTCCCGCCACGGCGATATCGTGAGAGCGTATCTGCCTTGCGCCGTCGTTTGAGGGAACGCGTGCGCGTCCTAGCCGCCGGCGATCGCTTGGACGAGTTCGACCCGATCCCCGCTCTTTAGCGCGAGGTTCCGAATTCCCTCGACGTACATCTGATCGTTGATTGCGACGTTCACGAGGGAATCCTCGCGCTCGAGAGCCCGTTTCAGCTGGGGATAGCGCGCCGCAAGGAGATCGAGGAGCGCCCCGACGGTTCGGACCTCTTCCGTGACCGTCACCGCGCCGTCCTCGACCTCAACGAGGCCTCGGGGAATTCGCACGGTGATGTTGTACCCGAACACAATCCGGTTTAGCTCCTCCCGCCATTCAAGGTTTGGGATTCCCTCTCGGTTCAGGTTGCAGAGGCGGTAGAACCGGTCGAGCATTGCGTCGAATGCATCGCGGTCGAGCTTCTCGCCTTCATAAGGTCCACCCTTCACGGGTTCCTCGAACCACCGGTCCGGACACGTGTCGTCCCGCCGCCGTACCCCGAGCATGTGGTTGATCGTCCGCTCGATCCCGCGAATGTTCGCTCCGATTCCGCCGAGCTGCTCGGACGTGTATCGGAGGCCGGCCGCGTTCTCGATCTGCTCTACGAATTCCTCGTAGCCCGGCAAGCTCGGGGAATTGAACAGCTTCGTCGTGAACCGGCACATCCCGACGCTGTCGCCGACCGCGTACATTTCCTCGCACACCTTTACCGCGAGTTCCTTCCCTTCGTACGCGGTCGGCTTTCCGCTCACATGACCGCCGTACAGCTTCGCCTTGTAGGCGGGATCGTCGTTGATGCGCGCATTGATCTCGAGGGTGACGCGGTTTCGGAGGTGGTCGAACCCGCGTGT
>CAYOUM010000139.1:0-4644 GCA_964407185.1 uncultured Methanomassiliicoccales archaeon
GTCGATCCGCAAGGTCCACGCGTTTGGGTCGAACCGAGGCACAATCCCGAGATCGAGTCGGGGCCAGCCGCGCGCGAGGTGCTGCCCCGGCGGTAGGCGGGCGTCCGGCATCGCCGCGAATGAGTGGGCTGGAGAATATAAACCGTCGCCCCAATCGCGACGAACCCGCGCGCAAAGACCCCGCTTGCCTTCCGTAGACGATTGTGGTGTAAGGGCCAAAGACAAGGTTTTATAAGATACGGCCCTTAGCCACGCGAAATGGCGCTCTTGGACGCCTACTTTCCCGTCTTTCTCTTTCTCATCGTGGCCGTCATGTTCCCCCTGCTCACGTTCTTCGCGACCCGTCTGTTCCGGCCCACAAACCCGACGCCCCTCAAGGACTTGACCTACGAGTGCGGCGAGCTGCCGGAGGGCGAGGCGATGATTCAGTTCCACTTCCAATACTACGTGTTCGCCCTGATCTTCGTGTTGTTCGACGTCGCGGCGATCTTCCTCGTCCTCTGGGCGTTCGCCGTGTTCGGCGCCTCCCAGAATCCGTTGACGACCCTGGACGAGAAGGTCGCGCTGTTCGCTCCGATCCTGCTCGGGTTCGTCCCTATCCTGTTCGTCGCAACCCAATACGCACTCAAGAAGGAATCCATCATTTACATCTGAGCCCCGGCGGGGCCATTCCGGAGGAATAGGGATGGGAACCGAGGACGTGCTGATGCGGCGGGTCCAGGAGTGCTTCCCGTCGGAATTTCGCGACCTCTTGATTGCGCGTCCGGGTGTGATCAAGGGCGTGATTGACCGCCAGGACCTCTTGAAGGTCGCGACTGCGCTGAAGGACGAGATGGGCTTCGAACATCTCTCCTGCATCACGGCCGTGGACTGGAAGGACCACTTCGAATGCGTGTACCACATCTACGACTACGACAGCGCGGTGACGTTTCAGCTGAACGCGCTCATTCCGTACGATGATCCGAAGGTCGACAGCCTCGTGAAGCTCTGGAATGCGGCGAATTATCACGAGCGCGAGGCGTGGGACTTGATGGGCATCGAGTTCGTGGGTCATCCGAAGCTGGACCGGATCCTGCTGCCGAAGGATTTCCGGTACCACCCACTGAGGAAGGACTTTCCCCAGGAGACCGAACGGCAGTACATCAGCCGGCGCAAGCTGAAGACGGGAGGGCGCTGAGGTGGCGGAGTTCTGGGTCAACATGGGGCCCCAACACCCCATGACCCACGGACTGTGGAACATGCGCGTGAAGATTGACGGAGCGACAATCGTCGACGCAGAGCCCGAGATCGGGTACCTCCACCGAGGCTACGAGAAGATCATGGAGGTCCGGGAGTTCCAGAAGAATGTCGTCCTCACGGACCGGCTCTGCTACGTGTCGAGCATCACGTGGTCTCATGCGTACTGCCTCGCGGTCGAGAAGATGATGGGCATCGAGGTCCCGCCGCGGGGACAGTGGATCCGCGTCGTCTCCCTCGAGATCCAGCGGCTCGCATCCCACCTCATGTGGCTCGCCTCGTACGGGCCCGACCTCGGCCTCCTGACCGGGCTCCTGTGGGCTCTCCGCGAGCGGGAGCTATTCCTTGATCTGCTCCAGCTCCTCACGGGCGGACGGATGAACCAGAACTTCCCGCGGATCGGCGGGGTGCGGAACGACCTCCCGCCAGACTTCGACAAGTACTGCAAGAAGATCGTGATCCACTTCCGGAAGAAGCTCGACGAGTACGAGGACCTCTTCCACTCCTCGAAGATCTTCCTCATGCGAACGCAGGGTGTCGGCCGGATATCCACGGCGGACGCCGTTGATTGGGGCGTGACGGGACCGAACCTCCGCGCGTGCGGGTTCGACGTGGACCTCCGGAGGAAGGAGCCGTATGAAACCTACGAGGAGGTCGATTTCGAGCCTCAGGTCTGGCGAGGCGCGGATGGCGGCGATTCCTACGCACGGTTCGTGTGTCGATTCGGCGAGATGCGCGAGAGTTGCAAAATCATTCTACAGGCGATCGACAAGGCCCCCTCCGGACCGTACCGCGCGAAGGCGCCACGGCGGGCCGAGGGTGAGGGGTTCGCGCGGACCGAGGACAGCAGAGGAGAGGCGCTCTTCTATGTCATCGGCGACGGCGACGATCGACCGTATCGCGTGAAGATCCGCAGCCCCGTATTCTGCACGATGGCGGCGACACCCCTCATGCTGACGGGGAACAAGATGGCGGACGTCGTCGCCATCCTAGGGAGCGTCGACGTCTGCGTGGGGGAGATGGACAAGTGAGTGGCCATCTCGTCAACCCCAACCTGTTCGCTCTGAGCCGGGTCCTCGTCGATGCGATTTTCCGAATCCTCTCGGAGGCAATCAAAGCCCTGGCTCCCGTAGGCTCCCCGGTCGAACCCCTCCGAGGGCTCGGCGACGCGATTCTCACGCCCTGGCTCATCGACCTCCTCTCGTGGCTCATCGCAATTACGATCATGGTCACATGGGCCGTGGCGATCCTCCTGCTGACGTTCATGTGGGTTGAGCGGAAGACGTACTCACGCCTCCAGGATCGGTATGGGATCATGCTCAGCGTCTGGTCCCTGCCGTTTTGGCCGTTCTCCTGGTTGGCGAGGCGGCGGAACAAGCCGACACACAAGGGCCTCGGCTGGCTGCAGAATGTCGCCGACGGGGTGAAGCTCGTCCAGAAGGAGAACATCACACCCGCAAAGGCGGATTCCGCGA
The DNA here is from genome assembly GCA_964407185.1 of uncultured Methanomassiliicoccales archaeon. Lineage (GTDB taxonomy): Archaea > Thermoplasmatota > Thermoplasmata > RBG-16-68-12 > RBG-16-68-12 > EA-19. The sequence continues at coordinate 2,712 of CAYOUM010000139.1, forward strand.
TGTTTCACACGGCCCCCGTTCTCATTGCGTCGTCGACGGTCCTCATCTTCGCTGCCTTGCCGTTCAGCGAGGGCTTCGTGATCGCAGACGTGCCGCTGAGCCTTCTCTTCATCCTCGCCGCCTTCTCCCTCGCCCCGCTCGGCATCCTTATCGCGGGGTGGTCCTCGAACAACAAGTACTCGCTCATCGGCGGGATGCGGGCCGCCGCGCAGCTGATGGCGTATGAAATCCCCCTGCTCCTCGCCGTCATCGCGATCATCTTTTACTCTGGCACCCTGAATGTGATCGGCATCGTACAGCGGCAAGAGGTCCCCCTGGCATTCCTTGGACCGATTCCCATCCCGGCATGGAACATCCTGTCGATTCCCCAGTTCCTTGGGTTCATTGTGTTCTTCGTCGCGATGATCGCAGAAATGGAGCGGATCCCGTTCGACATTCCGGAGGCAGAGGCGGAGCTCGTCGAGGGATGGGTGACGGAGTACTCTGGAATGCGGTTCGGCCTCGTGTTCGGCTTCAAGTGGCTCCGCGCGATCGCCGGCAGCGCCCTCCTCGTGATCCTGTACTTCGGCGGGTGGTCCGGCCCTGTGTGGGTGACGCTCACGCCGACCGTCGGGCCGACGGTGATCGCGATCCCAATCGTTCCGCACGAGGTGTGGTTCCTCCTGAAGATGCTCGTGATCTTCCTCGTCTTTGTGTGGATTTCGTGGTCCGTGCCGCGCGTTCGGATCGACCAGATCCTGAACATCGGTTGGAAGCGGCTGATCCCACTCGCTCTCCTCGCCCTGATCCTTGCGGCGCTGTTCGTCGGATTTGCACCGCTGCCCGGCGGAATTCGATAAGGAGGTTCCGTTGGTGGACTGGCAGCTCACGGCGTTCCTCGTGCTGTCCGTCCTCGAAGTTGGCGCCTCCATCATGGTCGTTACGACGAAGAAGCTCGTCCATGCAGCGTTCTGGCTGGCGATGACGCTCGTCACGATCGGCGGAATCTATCTCGTTCTGCTCTCCGAGTTTGTCTTCCTCATTCAGATTCTTGTCTACGCGGGAGCCGTTCCCGTTCTCTTCGTCTTCGGCATCATGCTCACCCGGCGGAAGATCATGGAGGAAGTCACCGTTTCGGAGGAGGGAGCGGAGGCGCTCCCAGGCCCCAGCGAGGAGGGCCGACCATGAATTGGCGAAACCTCTCGGTGGCAACGTCCCTTGCGGTCTTCCTTGTCATACTGTCGCTTCTCTTCATCGACCGGCCATGGATGAGCGATCTCCGCGAGGTCCCAATCTATGACGACGGGGGCAACGGGATCGCGAACAGCCTCTTCACAACCTATGCGATCACGATCATCCTCATCGCGCTCCTGCTCGCGAGCGCCATGATTGGCGGTGTGTACCTCTCGAAAATGGAGGGGAAACGATGATCCCCGTCGAATACGACCTGATCCTCTCCGCCGCCCTCTTTTGCATTGGTTTGTATGGCATCATCGTTCGAAAGAATGCAATCATCGTCCTGATGTCGATCGAGATCATCCTGAACGCTGCGATCCTCAATTTCGTCGCGTTCTCCTCGTACCTCGGCGACGCCTCGGGCCAGGTCTTCGCCCTCCTCGCGATTGCGATTGCGGCCGGGGAGGCAGCCGTGGGCCTCGCGATCTTCCTCGCGCTGTACCAGTCCCATGGGACGGTCGAGCTCGACAAGATTCGGCTGCTGAGGTGGTAGGACGCTCGAGAATGCGTGGCTCGCCTGGCTCATTCTCGGCTCCCCCCTCATCGCGTTCGTCATCGCCGGACTCCTGGGTCGCTGGCTCCCAGAGGGCGGCGCGCACGTCGTCGTCGGCTCCCTCGCGGTCTCACTCCTTCTCTCCCTGTATTTCCTGATCCAGGTCCTACAGCTCGGGGCAGTCGGCACTCCGGTATCGGAAACGGTGGAAGGGTTCACGTGGAT
>CAYOUM010000140.1:0-4628 GCA_964407185.1 uncultured Methanomassiliicoccales archaeon
AGAACCCGTACGGCCCGATGAGCGCAATTACGGCGACGGTCATCCAGGTGAGGAAACGCTGAAGTGCCAACTGCTGCTGTGACAGCCTCTCCGCCGGGTCGATGGGGCGGAATGAGATCTGGATGGAATCGATCAGGTTCAGGAGCGCGAGGAGCATGAGCACCGCGAATAGGACCACGCCCACGAGGACGATTGACCGCGTGCGGTCCTTCTTCTCGTAGAGCTTGACCTTCGCTTCCTCGAGTTCGGGTCGGACCATCTTACGCCTCCTGCTCCATGTTCCATATCACGAAGATGAATCCGAACTGGGAGATCGGGATCATCAGCCCAACAACGACGTAGAGGAGGGTCAGAACGAAGCCGCTCTGCGTCTTGCTGATGAGCGCCATGATTGCCATGATGACGACCAGGAACAGCGGGAAGGCGACGACGACCGTGACGAAGGACTCCGCAAGCATCCCGAGGGTCTCCATCCGCTTCCGCATCTCCAGGCGGTCCTCCTTTTCGAACTGCTCCGCCTTCATCAGGAAGTACGGCTTTAGCTGACCGCCACTCGTGCTCGTCGTCACGACGCCCTGGAGGAAATCTTGGAACTTCGGACTCGGGGAGCGGCTGGAGGCGTTCCGAGTCGCGGTGAGGATGTCGACGCCCAGTAGCTCCGTGTCGCGGGTGATCCATTCCGCCTCCTTTGCGACCTCGCCGTACACGGGCTGCTTCGACAGCTCCTTGAAAATCACGTCGACGGGGACGTCTGCGCTCGCCATCGCGGAGATGAACGACATCGCACCCGTGATTCGCTTGTCGATGAGCTTGCCGCGCTTCTTCGCGTGGCTTGCGGGTTTCCCTCGGATGAGGATCGGGAGGCCGAAGTAGGATGCATATGAGAAGAAGCCAGGGAGAACCGCCAAGAGACCGAACGCGAGACCGACCAGGAGGAACGGCACGCCGAGCAGGGCAAGGAAAAGGCCCATCGCGACGCCTGCGGCCACCCCCGCCACGGCGGCAATCGTCGTGTTTAGCCACGCGAGCGCCAGGTACTCCTCGGGACGCAACTTGATGTGCGCTTTCAGCAGGTTGTCCTCCAAGTCCTGGTCTTCCCGGTAGTGCGCCTGGACGAAGCCACCGAACGTCCGCCACGCAACCTCCTGCCACGGGCTGAGCGCGACGGTGACGGGTTTCGCGCCCTTTGGGAGAAGGATCCGGCGGTGGGCCTTCTCGATCTGCTCACCCGGGCGGGTCCTCTTCGTCTTTGCAAGCGTACGCTTCGTCTCGAGCTTCTCAAAGGCGGTCGTGCTAGCCAACGGCCTCACCTCCGACCGTGGGGGCGACGGACTGCGGCTCGCGGACCCATCCCATCTCGGACCGGACCCGCTTCCCCGTCTCCTCCGGGTACTGATAGTACGACACGACGATCTTGGAAATCTCGCGGTAGTCCGTCATGTCCTTCGCTTTCAGGTAATTGACGATATCGATGCGGCGCTGGAACTCCGCCTCCATCTCCTCGTGCGTCATGTTCTTCATTTCCATGATTTCATCGAAGAGGAACGAATGGCCCTTGTACAGGAAGGTGTCCGTGGCGGGGTCCCATTCGTACACGGTGTTCGTGATCAGTTCGTTCGTTTCGGGTTCGAACCCGACGAGCTCGACGACTTGCTTGATTCGCCGAACGATCGAGTCGCCAATGCGCGCGTGGGTCTGGATGACCACGAAGTTCAGGGCCGTAAGGAGAATCCTAGGCGTGTTGATGGGCGGGTTCTCGAGCCGGTTCACCATCGACTTCACGCTGTCCGCGTGCATCGTCGACATCGTCGGGTGGCCGGTGGCCATCGCCTGGAACATCGTGTAAGTCTCCTTGCCGCGGACCTCCCCGACGAGGATATAGTTCGGCCGCTGACGCAGGGCCGCGCGGACGAGGTCATACATGTCGATCTCGCCGGGCGCCTTGCCGTCGGGCCCGCGTTCTCCGACGCCGGAGCGCGTCGTGCCCGGGATCCAGTTCTCGTGCGGGAGGTTGATTTCGCGAGTGTCCTCGATCGAGACGATCTTTGCGCCGGGCCGGATGAACAGTCCGGCGCTGTTCAGGGTCGCCGTCTTCCCGCTCGCCGTGCCGCCGCACACCATCATCGACTTCCCATGCTCAATCGCGATCCAGATGTACGCAACCATGTCCGCGCTCGCGGTGTTGAACTTGATCAGCTCGACGGGAGTGAACGGCTTCTGCTTGAACCGACGGATCGTAAAGCTCGAACCGCGAGTCGTGACCTCCTTCGAGTACGTCGCTTGAATCCGGTGTCCTTCGAAGGAGGTTCCATCAAGGATCGGGCTCGCGACGGAGAGCTGCTTTCCGCAACGCTGTCCGAGGGACACGGCGAAGCTGTTCAGCCCGTCGTCGTCCGGGAATAGGACGTTCGTCTTGATCGACTCGTACTTCTGGTGGTACACGAAGAGTGGGATTCCCGTGCCGTCGCACGACACGTCCTCGATCCGAGGGTCCTTCATGAAGGCGTCAATCGGCCCGTATCCGACAAAGTCCCGGGTGATGTAGTAGACAACTTTGTCCTTGCTCGAGGGCTCGAGTTTCAAGCCGCGGGACTTGATGAACGACTCCACCGCCTCCTTGAGGTATTCCTCCTTGTCCTTCGCGGCCATCTTCTCCCATTCGTACTCGAGCGTGCGAGTGAGGGAGTCCTTCAGCATGTCCAGGAGCTTCCGCTCCTTCTCCTCAAGTTGCGGCTCCCACACCTCGTACAAATATTCGGAACGGTCGTGGTCGTAGATGATCCGCTCGTACGCGTAGGGAGCGTCGATGGCGACGACCTCGACTTCCTCGATCGACTTCACCGTGATCTCCGGGATCCGTGTGAACGACGACCCGCGGCTTCCCGACCACTCGATCTTCTGGGCGAGCGCGCCCTTTGGGATCATGACCTTCTTCATTCGCGCCATGGCGTCACCTCTAGAGGTTGACCTCCCGGCCCTTGTCTGCGACGGCGATGTTCACGTATACAACCTGGACGCGGAGCACGCTGATCCTGCCGACAAACGGATTGATGCCGCTCGGATCGTTCATGATCTGAACGCTCAGCACGTACAACTGCAGAGACGGGTTCCACGTCGTTCGCACCCGATAGAATGGCGTGGCGATGTCCACGCCCCCGTTCGCGAGCGGGATGTAGGCGTAACCCGGATAGAGGGGGTTGTTGAACCGCTCACGGGGGACTCCGAACGCGCCCGCAAGGGTCCGGTTAAAGAACGCGGCCCAGGCGGCACCGTATGGCGATGACGCGTTGATCCACACGTCCGTCCGGAGATTCGCGTAGTCCTGTCGGTCGACCCCGACGAGCCGCGCGTGAATTCCCTCCGTGGCCGTCCCGGAGACGGAGCCGTGTCCGAACAAGCTGATCTGGGTCCAGGCGAGTTCGATGTTCTCGTCGACGATGTTCACGGCGAGGCTCGGCTCCGCACGGACCGATTGTCCGTCAATCTGCGATCGGACGACGGCGCCGTTCTCATAGACGAGGGTCTGGCGAACGAAATATCGGTTGAAGACATCGAGGGTAATTCGTCCCGAGGACGTTTGGTTCACGGCCTGGGGGACGCCGCGAATCACGTAGACGAACTGCGTCGTCCACGGTGAGGACTCCGGGCCCAATCGGAGTTCGCCAGCCGTCGGAGACGTGAAAATCGGAATCCCTTCGACGCCAAGGGTCACGGGCGTGAACGTTGTCACGGGGATGTAGCTGATCCCCGCGTTTTCGGCGGTCGTCGCGGACAGGACTTGGAGGTCGACACTCCCCTTGAACGAGCCCATCTGTCCGAACGCGCCGGACATGTGGGCCGCCTCTGACTCCTTCATCCACGCGGGGACGTATTGGTTCACGATGAGGCTCAGGAATGTGAGGAAGACGAGGAGGGCCATGATCGTGCCAACGGTCGACGCGACGCCTGATTCGTCGCCCCGAAGGCACCGAATCCTCTTCATAGAACTACTCCTCGTAGGGACACTGGAGGGGCCTGTGAAGGCGCTCAACCCGGAGGTTTCTATTTATATGCTTCGCCACGAAAATCCATCGTTGAGAACAGGTCTTCTATGGAGAAAATCGATGCGTTCTCAGTTCCGAGAGCGTCGTGATTTTCGTGTGTTGTCGCACGACGCCATGGCGAGCACATTCGGGCACCCGGAAGTTACCCATAAGTATGGGTAACTCATTTTCGACGCGCGATGCAAGTGGGCTGCGGGATCCGCGTGAAACCCATCAAGGGGCGCGGCTACGTGTATTTTTGGCACTACGAAAGCCGAGGCGGACGACGCGTTCCCGTCTACACGTACATGGGCCCCGCAGCGGACGACGAGTCTGTTCGGCGCGCGGGGGAGGCCATGGAGGCATACACACGCCGGGCAATCGAGGAGGCCCGGCGGCGTGTCCAGGTCCGGAAGGCCACGGCCGCGTCAAGCCGCTGAGTCGGTTACCCACTGATATGGGTAACTCGGGACCCTCTCGAGGTCCGTGATGGCGTCGATCTCGGAAGGATCAGACGGAAACCTTTTCTTCCCCGCTCCGTTCGCGACCTTCGCGCCGCGGTAACTCAGTTTGGGAGAGTGCGAGACTGAAGATCTCGAAGTCGCC
>CAYOUM010000141.1:0-4565 GCA_964407185.1 uncultured Methanomassiliicoccales archaeon
TTATCCCGTTCCGGCGCCTGCGAGGCGATCCATGGCGGACGTGTTCATCGACCTTTGGGGCGTCCTCATGGACTCCCGCAAGATGAAGCCCGCGTACCGGCAGCGGGCGGCGGAACTGCTGTGCGCCCGCCATGGGGGCTCGATCGAGACCTGGCTCCGGGCCCACGATGTTGCGGCTTCGTGGTATGAGGAGCATATGGCACAGCCCGAGACGTGGGAGAAGGGCACATGGATCGAGGTCGTAGGCCGGGCGGATTCGGAGAACATCATCCGCATGTTCCGGGAGGCGGGCGTCTCACGCCCCAAGGACCCGCATGGGTTTTCGAAGGCTCTCGACCTCGAGGTGATGGCGGGGATCGACGCGGCGTTCCCTGACGCCCGTCATGCCGTCGCCCGTCTGAGGAAAGCGGGCCACCATGTTTTCGTCGCTACGAATGCGACGGAGTCGAACGCCCGCGGCGCGCTCATGGGCGCGAGACTTCTCGCGGAGGTCGACGGCGTGATCACGGGCGAAAGCCAAAATGCGAATAAGACAAGCGGGGAGTACTGGCGGGGGATTATCGACCGCCTCGGCACGCACCCTCGGCGCTCTTTCGTCGTCGACGACCGCATGGAATACCTGAAAGCGGCGGCCCTCGTCGGGTTTCAGTGCCTCCATCTGGACAGGGAGGGCCGCCACCCTCCGTCGGCTATGCCCGCCTACGTCGAAGCGACACTGAAAAATCTCGCGGGTCTGCCGCAGTACCTCGCTACGGCCGGACCCGCTCGAGCCTGATGTACCGTACGATCTCCTCCCCTCCGGCGCCGAGGAGGAGCTGCTTCTTCACGCCGTGTGCGAGCCGAACGGCGCGGCTCACCTCAGGCCACATCCCTCGGTACTTTGCGGGCAACGCGTGAACGAGGTATTTCGCGTGGGTCCGGTCCGGGTCGCCTTCGTACGCTCGGAAGTGGGAGCCGTACTTGAAACCGGTTTTCGCGATGATCCCGCGGAGCTTCATGTCCTCATACACTTGGAGCCGAAGGTCGAAGTCCGATTGGATTTTCCGGGCCGCGGGGAGGAGACGCGACAGCGAGATCCTTCGATCGGTGTCTGCGTTGCGGAGCTCGATGGCGCCCCGCTTCAGGAGATGCGCCGTCTCGATAAGGGAGAGCTGGAGGCGGCGGCCGACAATCTTCCCGTAGAAGCCATTCAAGTGGAGTGCACGGGCCTCCGCTTCGTCGACGACCATCGCACGATCCTCGAGGAGATGGGCGGTTGCGATTCGCTCCGCTGTGGACGGCGTGAGGTGACCTCTCGGGTCCGCTTCCCGGACCGCGTAGTACGTTAGGTCGGACTCCTCGTCCACGACGGCGAGGAGGAGGTGCTTCCGCATCCCCGCCACGCGACGAAGGTGCGCCGCGAGTTCATCGAACGCGAATACCGCACGCTCGGAGATTGCGGAAACCCAGTACCTCGCCGGGGTTCTCTTCGGAGCGCCGCCTCGGGGGAACACGACGAAGTCCGCGGGCGGGTTTCCCTCAATCGCAAGGTACCCGCGCTGACGCAAGTCCCGATAGACGATGTACTTGATCTCGAAGGCATCGTACGCGGACGCGGCGGCTCGAAGCAAGGTCCGCATCGGGACCTCAACGCTGTCGCGCTCGATTTTTAGACGTCCCGTCTCGGCAAGGTACACCGCCTCCAGGAGGCTCAGGCTTAGCCCGCCGCCACTGACAGGGTCGCCATAGGACCCGCGATTGTGAATTGCGGATGCCTCCGCCGGGTCGCCGATCACGACCCGATCGCCCCGAAGGATTCCCGCCATCGACGCGGCGATGCGGGCGTCTGTGTTAAAGGATTGCGAGTCGCGATGGGGGGCAGGCGTGGAAACCCCTTGGATTTGGTCAACAGGAATCGATCGTGGACAGCCCGTTCCGGATAGAACCTTAATATATCCAGAGACAGGTCGTTCTCGCGTGCATCGGGAACGTCTCCTAGAGGAAGTCCGCGAAATCCTCGCGAAGACAGGATTCTTCCTGAGCGAGAGAACGAGCGCTCGCGGCCTCGCGTTCGATGTGGTCGCACGCCGGGACGAGGTCCTTCTCCTCATCAAGGTGCTCCAGAACGTGGACGCATTCGCGAGGTCGAGCGCGGAAGAGCTGAAGATGATTGCGACGACCTTGCGGGGGTCGCCCCTCCTGATCGGCGAGCGGTCAGGGTCGGGTCCCCTCGAGGATGGTGTCATCTACTCGCGGTTCGGCGTGCCCATCCTTTCCCGTCGGTCATTCGTTGACTTCTTTGAGGAGGGCGTGCCGCCGTTCATCTTCGCCGCCCCTGGCGGTCTCTACGTGAAGATCGACCGCGAGGCGCTCCGGCGCGCACGGGAGGAGCGGCGCGTGTCCCTGGGCGCGCTCGCGGAGGTCGCGGGCGTGTCGCGCCGGGCGATCCAGATGTACTTGGAGGGGATGTCCGCGACGGTCGACATCGCCATGCGGCTCGAGGAGTTCCTCGGCGAGCCTCTCGTCGTGCCGATGGATCCGTTCTTCTACTCCCATGAGGTCGATCACACATTGAGTCGTCTCGAGGAATTCGAGCGGTTCGAGCGCGATGTGTTCCTGGCCCTTGAGCGGCTCGGGTACAATGTCCTTCCCACGGTTCGCTGCCCGTTTGAGGCTTTCACGCAAGATCGCGAACTCGTCCTCCTCACGGCGGTCACGTCCGGCCGCGAGCCCGCGCAGGCGAAGGCGAGTGTCGTGTCGAACCTATCGCGTGTCGTCGAACGGGATGGCGTGCTGTTCGTCGAGCGGCGCACGACGCGAACAAGCCTCGAGGGCACTCCTGTGATTGGCAAGGAGGAGCTGAAGCGAATTCGGGACCGCGCGGAGATCCTCGAGCTGATCGAGGAGCGGAAGTCGTGATATGGAGGTCGTCGCCCTCGGCACCTCCCGCGTTCACGTGATGCCCGCGATCCGCGGGCTCGTGTCCGAGGCCGCGTCCGTCCGGGCCGCAATCTCGCAGATATCGCCAGAGGCGGTAGGGCTCAGCATCGCCCGCGAAGAGCTCGAGGCCCTTCGTGTGTTCGAGGGCGGGAATGTCCCGCCGGATAACGTCGAGGAGGAGGTGTACGTCCGAGGGCTCGCTCGGTTCGGGGAGGTGCAGAAGCCGCCGCCGTGCTTCGTCGAAGCGGTCCGCGCCGCCGACGGCCACTCAATCCCGGTCTACCCGCTCGACATGGACGAGGAGCAGTACACCAGCGTTTACGTCGCCTCCGTGTCCACGGTCGACATCCTGCTGACGAACGCCCGCCAACGGCGTCTACGGAAGTGGGAGTCGACCGCGGTAAGCGCGGCGGACTTCGTCCTCGAGTGGGACGCCCTCGTGAACGGCTCGAAGGGGTATCACGCCCTCCAAAAGGAGCGGGAGGGCTTCATCGCACGGAGGATCCGCCAGATCGCGGGGAAGCACCTTGGCCTGATCGCAGTCCTCGAGTTGGAGAGGGCGAAGGGCGTCCTCGAGCGCCTCCGCACGTAGGGCGCACGCACGCTCAGAGGTCGATGTATCCCATCTCGACGGAGAAGGTCCTCTCCTTGCGGTTCGACCAGCCGTCCGTGCCCACGTTCCGCTCGACGTAGCTGGACGGAACATCGCCCACGTTCTCGAGGTGCCACACGTTGTTAACCGCGTCGCTGTCCGTCTTCTCGCAAACGAACACGATGTCGATGTCCCCATCTCCATCGGTGTCGCCCACGGCGATGTCCTTGATCTTGCCGAGGTCCACCACCAGTCCGAGCGGGTTGAGCGTGGTGTGTGGCAGGCGCCGGCTATCCCAGGTGTTGAATGTCGGGGTGGCACCGCCGGTCATCCCCATGTTCTTCAGCCGCCAGATCCCGCTTGTCCGGGCGGGGGGATCCGTGCCGACCACGATGTCGTTCCGTCCGTCGAGGTTCATATCTCCGACGTCGATTGTCTGGACGGGTCCTTGGAGAGGCCAGTCTCCGTTGGCGGTGAGCGTGTATCGCGTCCAGGTGACGGAACCGCCGACGCCGATTCTCGTGCGATAGATGAGGACGTTCGCGCTCGTCGCGACCACGACGTCGAGGGTTGTGTCGGCACCCGCGTCAAGCGGGTTCAGGTCCGCCGACACGCCTTCCATCTTCGCGAGGCGGAGGCTGTTGTATCCGATCGCGGGGTTCACGTCGGCGGTCAAGCGCACGCCGGCGTCGAAGCTGTTCACGTCGCCCGGTGGGAAGTTGCCCGCTGTCGAGGACGGGAAGGCACCGCGAACGTTGTTCCTGTAGTACTTGACCTTCCCGGCCGAGTCCCCGGCGATGACGTCCGGTCGGCCGTCGCGGTTTACGTCACCGATCGCCACGCTTCGCTGGTTCGGGACAGGCCCAGCCTCGCCGTACCGGAGGTCCTGGGTCGTCCACAGACCGTCGTTCCACCATATGACGACGCCAAAGCCTGCGCCTGCGCCGCCATCATCCCGGATTCCGCCGACGATCTCGCCATCGCCATCACCGTCGAGGTCTTCGATCGCGAGGGGCTCCGCGCGCCACTTGTCCTCCTTCGCGCGCTGTTCGAT
>CAYOUM010000142.1:0-3232 GCA_964407185.1 uncultured Methanomassiliicoccales archaeon
AGGGACACGGATTGAAGTCAACGAGGCGCGTCTTGAGAAGGAGGGTGCGCAGCTATTCTACGCCTCAGTCAATGAACGCGAGGGCGAGCTGTACACGACGACCTCGCGGGCCCTCGCCGCCCTGGGGATTGCAGACGACCTTCGCACGGCGGAATCGTTGGTGGAGGCCGGTTTACGGCACGTGCGAGGGGACGTGTACGTCCGCCACGACATCGGCACCGCTGCTGCGATTGCGCGGAAGGTTGAGCGAATGCGGGCGTTAAGGGCGCGTTAATCGCGATCAGGGTTGTCGGTTTGTGTCAGTGGGTCTTTGGAAGGACCTTCTGGAGAATGAGTTCCGTAATCCCCTGGAACGCATCCTCAACGCCCAGCCCCGTCTTTGCACTGGTGAGTCGGTATGGGCATCCCCACCTTCGGCTTGCGGATTCAAGGTCCTCGGCGCTCAACTTTGTGGCATCCCGAAGGTCCGCCTTGTTTGCGAGGAGATAGGCAGGAACCTCACCCGCAACGCTCTGCACAGCGTGCTTCCACCCCTCGAGCTCGGTTAGGCTAGGAGGACGTGTGACATCGCAGACCATGAGGATGCCCTGAGCACCGGAGAAGAACGAGTCCTGGAGCAAGCTCCGGACGCTTCTCTGGCCCATGATATCCCAAATCATCAACGCGACGAGGACACGGTCTGAGGAGCCGGGTGGCGTCGCCCACAGTTCCTTTTTCGTGAGTTTCATCCCTAGTGTGGCGACATAGCTGCCCTGAAAATCGTCATGGACAAACCGTCGAATGAGCGAGGTCTTTCCAACGGCGTTCTCTCCAACGAGAGTGAGCTTGAGCTTGATCTCGGGTTTCGAGCTGGCCATCGTTCCTCCCTTGTCGGTCATCGCAGTTGCCTCTCCGTCGAAGCCTTCCACCTCGCAATCACGAAACGAGCCCGACCGAAGGAAATTAGGGGACCGGCTCGACCGTAGCGGGCCGTCATTGTTCATCCACCCGATACGCCGCGCCGACTTGCTCGTTCGTCAACGCGGGAGAGCATTCGAAGAAAATTCCCTGCTCATCCTGGACAATCGCAAGCTGCCACCCTCTCGACGCTCGACGGAGCGCCCGCACCAAGACACAGACCCATTCCTCGACCTCCTTCTCGGTTCGAGGCTGAAGCTCGAACCTGTTCGAGGAGATGCCCATCGATGAGCGGTCTCCTTCCGCGGCCATAAAGGTAGCGAGTCCGTTATCGTGGGGAAACGAGCACCATGGCTGTTTGCCGCCGCCCATGACGCCCGCCTTCTGATAACGAGGAGAAAGGGTTTTTACGCGCTCCAGAAGCATCCAACGAGTTCGTGCCCCGGCCCACGTGGCGCTTCTCGTCCCTTGCCCTTCTCGTACTTGTCGCTCTGTTTGTCCGCGCTCCGACCGCCGCGGCGGATCTGTATCACCTTCAAGTCGAAAACGGGGTCCTCGGGTCAGAGCAGGCGATTTACGCGCAGCAGTGGCTCGCGCAATCCTTTGTGCCCGCCACGAGTTTCTTCCTCTCTCGCGTTTCTCTCTTTGTCCGTGATCGGGGTCCGAGCGAGGTCCTCACCGTCCAGATCCGCCCGAGCCTCGGAGGCCTCCCAGATCCGGCAAGCCTGGCTGGGACAGCGGTGAATGGCCCGGGCACGGCGGACTGGCTCAACTTCGATTTCGACCCCTACGTGGAGTTGGAGAGGAATCGAACCTACTGGATCGTCGCGAGCTCCAACGCCCAGTCATCGCAGGGATACGACTGGTGGCGATCGGGCAGTAACAGCGCTTATCCTCAGGGCACGGGGGCTTTCACCCCCGACGGCGTAAATTGGTCAAACGGTACGCAAGACTTCGCTTTCCGGGTATACGGGTTCCAACAGCCAATCTTGGCCTTTTCCGTCACACCTTCGACGCTCAGCCTCGACGCAGGCCAGTCCGTCGTTTTCACCGTGAACTTTTCAAATACGGGACTGGGGTCTGCGAACAGTGTCTGGGTAAACGTTTCGCTTCCGCCGCACCTATCCTATGTCACCGACGATGCGATCCTGATCGGTGGAGTCCGGAGCGGATCCTACAGTTTCAAGTTCACCAACTTAGGCAGCCGATTTTGGTCGTTCCAGCTGACGGCATCCGCCCTCGGTGCGGTACCGAACGGGACGGTCGCGGAAACGGTCTTCGTTTTCGAAGGGACGGATCACAACGGAAGGTCCTTCACACGGGTTGTCCATGTCACGTCCACAACAATCCTGAACCCCGGATCGACGCCGAGTGATTTTCCCTGGTGGATCCTCGGGATTGCTGCCATCCCGATCGCCGCCGCGCTATTCCTTTTCTGGCGTCGTCGGTCCATCGATCTGAGCGTTGAAGAGGTCTTCGTTGTCCATCAGAACGGCATCTTGCTCGCACACCAATCGAAAACGCTAACTCCCGACAAGGACGCAGATCTCCTTGCGGCAATGCTCAAGACCGTTCAGGACTTCATTCAGGAGGCTTTCTCCACCCGCGAACCCATGCCGATGCGGGGGCTGCAATTTGGGGAGTTCAACATCCTGATCGAACCGGGGCACAATCACTACGTCGCGGTAGTCTACCGGGGAGAAGACGACGGATCATTCGCATCCCGCGTGGCGGACCTTTCCGGCATGATCGAGGAGCGATTTGGGACCACGCTTGAGTCTTGGAGCGGTGACATGAGAGAGGTTCGGGGCATTCGGGACCTCCTTCCCGTTCTCTGGGGACAAGGACCCGAGGTGCCCTCTGATGCGCGAGATCGACAGAAGGGCCGAGCCAGACATCGGAGACGGGTTACCGCGAAGGGAGGCGAGACACCCGAACACGCGCTACGGGTCCGAGAAACCCGGTTCGCCGATGAGAAGGGATAGGACTCCGAGTGCCCACGAGCACGGCCTACAAGATCAAGGTGTGTTTGGTGGGAGAGGCGGCCGTCGGCAAGACGAGCCTCATTCGTCGATTTGTGGTGGACCAGTTTGATGATCGATACACGTCCACGTTAGGCGCCAGGACAACAAAGGCAGAAATCGTCGTCGAGGATCCCGAAACGGGCGAAGCTGTCGGTGTGGCGATGCTGATCTGGGACCTCATGGGAGAGCGACACGTGCCCGAAAGTCTTCTTCAGGCCTACTTCCGGGGAACCCAAGGGGTACTCGCGGTCTGCGATGTCCTTCGTTTTTCGACAATCGAACGGCTCAGGGATTGGGTCCAATCGGTTTAC
>CAYOUM010000142.1:3242-4542 GCA_964407185.1 uncultured Methanomassiliicoccales archaeon
CGCGGTGAACAAGGCCGATCTCTTGAGAGAAGCGGAGGCAATCTACGAGGGGATCGACCTCAACGCACGAATAGCCTCTCTCGGCGCACCCCACTTCCTCACAAGCGCCAAGACCGGCGAGAACGTGCGGACGATTTCTCCACCGCCTCGCAGAAAACGTTCTCCGACGGCACCGCTCCGAGAGAGTTCTTTGCCCCATCCCTAGTTTTCTCTCGGCGCCGCGGGCGGACGGCGAAGAATCGCACACTCGGGACGCTCCTGGTGAAACAGAGCAGTCCTTAATGGTCAACTTCTGCCAATCGCGATGGGCTCCGACGCGTCCTCCTTGGTGAGAACGCGGCCGGGATCGAGTCCGGCCAAAAGCTCTATACCCGTCGCGCCCTTCATCGCGAGTGTGAAGAACCTACAGGACATCATCGGGGAAATCGAGGCTCGACTCGATGAGAAGGATGAGGTCCGAGAGCTCGCCATCAAGTCGTCCCGGGCGCTTGCGCGGCTTTGTAGCGCGACGATCCATGCCCTCCACAAGAGCGAGGATTCCGACACACCGTTGCGGGAGGCCCGCGAAGAGGCGATGAAGCTCCGAAGCGTTCTCGAGGAGCATCCCGACCTCTATCACTCAGGCTTCGTCGAGAATGCGCTCCAGGAATTGTGCGAGGCCGCCGTCGTCCACGCAATCGCCCACGGTAAGCCTCTTCCCAGTCCGTCCGATCTCGGGGCGACGGATGCGTCCTATCTTCTCGGTCTCGGGGACGCCGTCGGCGAGCTTCGGCGGTTTGCGCTTGAGGAGCGCCGGCGTGGCAATGTGAAAGCTGCTGCGGAGGACCTGAAGACGATGGAGGACATCTTTGACGCCCTCGTCCGATTCGACTATCCGAGCGGACTCGTGGCGGTGAAGCGGAAGCAGGACGTCGCGCGATCCTTGATTGAGAAGACACGCGGCGAAATAGTGGTTGCAACGCGAGGAAAGGCCCTTGAGGACAAGCTCGACCGCCTCGAACGCGGGATCTGAATACTGGGGTCGTGCGAAGTTATCGGGAGTCAGCGTCGTCGCCGCCGGATCACGCGGACGACGATGTATGTCACGGCAACAATCGCCGCAATGATTGTGAGGGTGACGCCCCAACTCAGGTCTGGGTCCTTCCTGTAAAAGATGTCGAGGATCGAAACCTCGCCCCTATCCGGTTCGATCACGCCGTTCTTGTTGAGGTCTGCCTCGACCCGAACCGAATGTTGACCGACGGCAAGGCCGACCGGCAAGTATGACAACGTAGCCGTCGCTGTCGCCTCTGGCTCCACC
>CAYOUM010000143.1:0-2513 GCA_964407185.1 uncultured Methanomassiliicoccales archaeon
GGCACGAGGTCGCGGGGTTCTACCGCGACGGGAAGGCCCTTGCATACCTCGACCGACCGGACCGGGACGCGCTCACCTCGCAGAATGTCGCGATCCTGGGCTGGCTCCAACGAGTCTTCACGGGCATCGTTCAGCAGGCGGAGGTGTTCTACCTGCAGAAACGGATGTTCGACGGCAAGTTCGGATCGAAGGAGCCGTACATCTTCGAGGACCCCGACTTCGACCTCATCGAGCTTCGCACGTTCGGGGAGTTCCGCTACCGGATTGAGTCGCCGGAGCCCTTTATCAACCAGTTCGTTGGGACGTTTGGAGCCGCCACCTCGGCAGAGGTCGAGGACCGGATCCGCGAGGAGATGGTCAAGCAGTTCTACGTGACGCTCGGGAAGATGAAGTCATCCGGGATGAAGGTCACCCAGCTCGCGACGAACCTGAACGAAATCGAGCAGCGGGTCCTAATGGAAACGAAGCCACACTTCGCGAACCTCGGCCTTGAGATTGTGAAGATTAGCGGGCTGAACATCCCGCTCCCCGAGAAGGTGAAGGAGGCCGTCGCGACCGCGTCCGCGGGTCGTATCCTGAACCGCTCGTCTGCGGCAGGCGCCCAGCAGTTCGCGATGGCGGACGCCCTGAAGACGGCGGCCGCGAACCCGCAGGGCCGCGCGGGCGCAGGCCTTGGGCGCGGAGCGGGCAGCGGCATGGGCTACTCGATGGCGAGCCAGATGGGCCAGATGCAAGCCCCGCAGCAGGTGAAGACGTGCCCGAAGTGCAATTCCCAGCAGCCCGCCACGATGAGGTTCTGCGGGAACTGCGGCACGGACATGACCACGCCGGCGGGCAAGCCGTGCGTGAAGTGCGGCCAGCCGGTCCCCGCGGCCCAGAAATTCTGCGGGAACTGCGGGACGACGCAAGAGGTGGTCTGCGCCTCGTGCAACACGCCGAACCCCGGGAACCTGAAGTTCTGCGGAAACTGCGGGAAGCCGCTCACATCTGGGTGAGCCCGTGGTTGAGTCGCCACCGACGCCGCCCGCACCGATGCCGCCTGTGGTGAAGCTCTCCACTCTCGCGGCAACCGGCATCATCGTCATCCTTGGCGTCATGGCGGCGGGGATTTTCGCCTACATCCTGTTCCTCGCGCCCATGACGATTGACCAGCGATTGTGGTGGACAGGGTTCGTCGCGACGGCGTTCGCGTTCGTCGCATATCTCGTCTATGCCGGAACCGAGGCGAAATCCGTCCAGAAGCTCGCGGGCGGACTCTTCCTGCTTGGCGCGGGCAGCTTTTACGGTTCGATCTTCACCGGTACGGGCGACACGCTTGGGAAGCTCGTGTGGGCGGTGCTCTTGTCGATCCTTGTTGTCGTCGTCCTCGGCGGCGTCTATGTGCTCTCTCGACAGGAGGAGTCGACCAAGGCGAGGCTTTCCCGCCGACGCCTGACGCCGTGAATGCGGACGCTCAGAGCCGAGCCGCGAGTTCCCTCACCCGTTTCGAGGCGCCCCCGAGGATCGGCGTCCCGTGCCCCATCACAAGGTTCTCGAACGCGAACGTCGCGAGCTTCTTGATCGATTCGCGGTGTTGCTTCGGGTCAATGTTGTATCGGTCGTCCATCGGCCCGAGGCCCCGTTCGTTGTTGATCGCGTCCCCTGCGATGAGGAGGGACCGGGCCTCGTCGAGCAGGGAGATGCTCCCCGTCGTGTGGCCCGGCGTGAAAATCACCCGCAGGCCGTCCTGGACACTCCCGTCTTCTAGGAGGATGTCCACGGGAGTCCCGGGATGGCGCTGCATGGCCGCGCCCGGCGGGCCCGTATACGTATTCTTCTTCGAGATGAAGCCCGCCTCGATTCGATGGGCCGCGACCTTGGCGGGCGTCTCCCGCTTGATTGCCGCGAGCCCGCCGACATGGTCCGGATGGGTGTGAGTGATGAAGATCGTGCCGATGTCGGAGGGCTTCATCCGGATTTTCCTGAGATAGTCCAGAATCGCAGGTCCCGCGTCGGCGGTCCCCGTGTCCACGAGGATCAGCCTCTGGTCTGCGAGGAAGAACGTGTTCGAGTACGTGTCAGGCGCGTGCAGGCCTTTCAGAATCTCCGCCATGACGTTACGGCTCCCCGCCCCCCCATTGGTACACCCGCCAAAGGGTTTTCGCATCCGTCCCAACGCGGAGAAACAGGTAACATCTTACCTGGGACGTCCGGATCGCCGGTTTCTTCGCGTCCGCCCGCGGAATTTTTCGAGTTCCATTGCCTCGATTGCAAGTCTCCCCAGGCCCACGGAGACGCCCATGACCTCGAGGCGCCCGCGCAGCTCGAACGCGTCCCGGCTTGGTAGGATCAGGACGGACTGCCCCACCCACACGACCCCGGGACGGTGGATGTATCCAGCCTGCTCGTATGAGGCCGGCCGCCCCCCTTGGGTAGTGCTGTTCCTGCGACCGAACACAAGCTTGCACACGCGTGTCGCCGTCGCGCGGTCGTGCCCATCTACGTCGTAGGACAAGATCCATAGGTCTCCGCTC
>CAYOUM010000143.1:2613-4536 GCA_964407185.1 uncultured Methanomassiliicoccales archaeon
TCCTTGCGAAAGACTTAACCGCCCGCCGCTTTCCCGCCGACCGGGGAGCCCATCGACCGCGTCGAAATCCTCGATAACGGCTTGACCGTGATCATCCGACCGGTGCCCGGTGTCCCCCAGGTCAGCGTGTGGGTCACGTATCGCATCGGATCCGCGTACGAGCGGACCGGGACCACGGGCTCGACGCACTGGGTCGAGCACATGCTGTTCAAGGGCGGCGGGAAACTCGCAAAGGGAGACATCGACCGATTGATCTCGCGCCTCGGCGGGAAGTTCAATGGCTTCACGGACAAGGATTGGACGATGTACTACGAGACGATCCCCGCGGAACACCTCGAGACCGCCCTGTTCGTCGAGGCCGAACGGATGCGGAACGCCGCGTTCGACCCGAAGGAGTTCGCCGCGGAGCGGACCGTCGTGATTTCGGAGCGCGAAGGCGCAGAGAACCAGCCCGGGTTCCTCGTGGAGGAGGAGTTGTGGGCCACGGCGTTCCACGTCCACCCTTATCACTGGCTTCCGATTGGGTATAAACAGGACCTCGAGGGAATGGCCCGCGACGAGGTCTACGAGTTCTATCTCCGCCATTATGCACCGAACAATGCGATCCTCACGATTGTCGGCGGCATCAATCCCGAGACGACCCTCGCGCTCGTCCGGCGGTACTTCGCTCCCCTCCGGTCGGAGAACATGCCGCGGCCGCCTTCGCTCGTGGAACCTGCGCAATCGGGAGAGCGGAGGTCGGAGATCCATCGACCGGGCACCGTGAACTACCTGGCAATGGGGTGGAGGATCCCCGCGTGGGGCCACGAGGACACCGCGAAGATTGTCATGATGAGCGCCGTCCTCGGGGGATGGCGCGGCTACAACTTTTTCGCGGCGGGATCCTGGGAGCCTCGCGCGAACCGCCTGTACCGCGGGCTCGTCGAGGCGAAGCTCGCGACCGTTGTCAAGTCCGGTTTCGAGATGCGGCGGGATCCGTCCCTCTTCGGCATTTCTGCCACGTTGGTGCCGAGGGTTGATCACGAGGAAGTCGAATCGAAGGTCGACGCAATCGTCTCCCGCCTCCCGGAAAAGCCGCCGACGGCGGTGGAGATGGACCGCGCACGAGAACTCGTCCGCGCGTGGAGCCGCTACGAGGTCGATGGCGTCGAGTTCCAGGGGTTCATGATTTCCCAGCTCGAGATCCTGAATTCGCGGGAGTCGTTCCCCGGGCTCCTCCACGCCGTGGAGCGCGTGACCGCGGACGAAGTGCAAGAGGCCGCGCAGAAGTACCTCACGAACCGCACGCGAACGGTCGTCCGGTATCATGCGGAGGGCGGCTCTTGATCCCGCGTCCACAGCGGATCGAGCTCGAGGGCGGCGCGCGCATCGTGTACGCGTCAAATCCCGCGAGCCCGTTTGTCTCGTTTCAAGGGAGCCTTCCCTCCGGCGTGACAGCGGAGCGGCCCGGCGAGGAGGGAGTCGCGAACTTCCTCTCCCGCCGCCTCCTCAGCGGGACCCGGCTCCACACCACGCGGCGGTTGGGTGAGGCGCTCGAGGGACTCGGCGCGACCCTCGAGTTCGGCGTGTCGATGGACGCGGTCCAGTTCTATGGTCGGTGCACGAAGCGGACCGCAGCGAAGGTCTTCGCGATTGTCGCAGATTGCCTAACGAGTCCCGTGATGCCGGCGAAGGAGGTGGAACGCGTGCGAGCGGAGATCCTCACGGAGATCGAGGAGGACCGGGACGACACCCGTGCGCGGGCGCAGCACGAACTTCTCTCGTCCGTCTACCCAAGGGGGCATCCGTACGGACGGGATCCGAAGGGTGACCCGGAACAGGTGAAGGCGATCGAGCCCAGACTTCTCCTGGAGTTCCACAATCGAATGTACGGCCGTAATGGCCTTACCCTCGCGGTCGCGGGCGACGACGCGCCCGGCGACG
>CAYOUM010000144.1:0-3940 GCA_964407185.1 uncultured Methanomassiliicoccales archaeon
ATCAGAGCGAACACGTAGTATTGGAAATGGAACTGAATCATCGCCTCGCCCTCCGGCAGCTCGCCGCATTCATAGGTCAAGTCCTTCAAGGGCGTCGGGTTTGTCGGTCGGAACAGGCGGGTCGCGAAGAACGTGAGCAGGGGGAACATCAAGGCCACGATGAGAAAGAGAAAGACTGGGAGGTAGGCGTCCAAGAGCGCCATAACGCGTGGCTAAGGGCCGTATCTTATAAAACCTTGTCTTTGGCCCTTACATGGCGCTCGTCTCGGAAAGATGCGCGGGGTTTTTGCGCGCGGGTTCGTGGCGACTAGGGCGACGGTTTATATTCTCCCGACCGCTCGTTCGCGGTGATGCCGGACACCCGACTACCGCCAGGACAGCACCTCGCGCGCGGATGGCCCCGTCTCGATCTCGGGATTGTCCCGCGGTTCGACCCGAACGCGTGGACCTTGCGAATCGACGGCCTCGTCGAGCGACCGACGATCTTTACGTGGGCGCAGTTTACCGGATTGCCGTCGGCTTCGGTCGCATCGGACTTCCACTGTGTTACAGGGTGGTCTACGCTCGGCAATCGCTGGGAAGGCGCGAGTTTCCGCGCGATCATCGATATCGTCCGACCGAAGCCCGAAGCACGTTTCGTCGTCCTCACGTGCGGAGATGCTGGCTACACAACGAACCTCCCGCTCAACGTTCTCCTGGACGATGATGTGCTTCTCGCGCCCCGCCATAATGGCGGTCCTCTTCCGCTGGAGCATGGCGGTCCGATGCGGCTCGTGGTCCCGAAACGATACGGATGGAAGAGCGCAAAATGGGTTCGTCAAATCACGTTCGTCGATCGGGACGAACCCGGCTATTGGGAAGTGCGTGGCTACAGCAATACGGCGGACCCGTGGAAGGAGGACCGCTACGCATTTTGACGTCCGATAGCCGGTAACGAAAGGCCAAATATGCGGGCCCTTGTTGCACGGCCGATGGCCCCGGATGGCAGGTCGAAGTCAGAAGACCGACCGCGCTCGTTCTTCGAGCACCTGGAGGAAGTGAGGGCGCGTCTGAAGGTCGTCATCCTCGCGCTCCTCATTGCGTTCGTTTTCTTCCTTCTCTTCACGTTTCGGTACTTCGTGGTGAGTGGACTAGCTATGTGGCTCCCTGTGCCCTCACTGAACCCGCAGGAAACGATTGCAAATCAATTTCTCATCGCCCTTCGGGCGTGGCTCGTCCGACCCGTCAACGGGACTCCGATCCAGCTCATCGTCCTCACGCCCTGGGAGGCGGTCGTCGTCCAATTCAAGGTCGCCCTATTCCTTGCGGCCATCGCGATTTCCCCGGTCGCGACCTACGAATTCTGGCGATTTGTTTCACCCGGGCTGAAGCCCAAAGAGAAGAACCTCATCGTACGCGTGTCCGTCCCCGTCGTCCTTCTGTTCCTCTCGGGCGTCGCGGTGTCCCTGCTCATCGTGCTTCCGTTCACGTTTCCGTTCCTCTACGGGATCGCCATCGCGATTGGCGCGACCCCGTTGCTCCAGCTCCAGGAGTTTCTCGACTTTGTCCTCCTCTTCAGCCTTGCATTCGGGGCGGCCTTTGAGTTGCCCGTCGTGATGTATGGGCTCTCCGCTCTTGGCGTCGTCCAGCCGGACTTCTGGAAACGAAACTGGCGGTACGCGACGATTGCGATCTTCATCTTCGGCGCGATCATCACTCCGGACGGGAGCGGCGTGACGATGATGCTTGTGTCGGTCCCGATGCTCATCCTGTATGTCGCCGGGTACGCCATGATCCGGTTGCGATTGAAGAATACAACCAAAGGGAAAAGCTCATAAGAGGCTGCCCGCATCGGCACCTCGGAGGCTCCAATGACCGCGGCCGATTTCCTCCGATTCCAGGCCCAGCTTCCGATTGGGATCGAGTGGATCATCATCCTCATCATTGTTGCGCTCCTCCTGCTTTTTGGGCCTTCGAAGATCCCCGAGCTTGCGCGCGGAATCGGAAAGGCCATGGGTGAGTTCCGCCGCGGGAAGTCGGAGGTCGAGCGGCAGATTCGTTCAGAGTTGGCCGGGGACGAGCAACGCGACCTCAGCACCCGCCTTGGGGACGCCGCGCGGGAACTTGGCATCGACAGCTTCGGCAAGCGGGATTCGGAACTGAGACTCGAGATCGCGCGAAGGATCGACTCCGCACCGGATGACCGCATCGCGAGAGTTGCGAAGCTACTCGGGGCGACAGAGGCCGGTGCAAGCTCCACGCGGCTGCGAGAACTAATCGTCAAAGCGCTCGGAGTTTGAGCTCGCCCCTGCGAACTGCCTTTGTCGCTCGCTAGGTTTAAGTTGAACACTCCCTTTCCGCGCGCCGGCGGAGCGTGGACCGTGGCGAGCCTCGATTATGCGTACCGTCGTCTCGTCAACATCTTTGGTCCTGAGCGCGTGTCTCGGAGTCGGTCTGAGCGGTTGATGCACAGCCGCGACTTCGCGTTTCTTCCGAAGGCCGCATACCTGCAGTGGAAGCTCATTCCCGATTTCGTCGTGATTCCCAAGCGGGTCGAAGAGGTATCCGCCCTGGTGAAGCTTGCGTACGAGGCGGGACTGCCCCTCGTGCCCCATGGCGGGGGCACCAGCTTCGCGGGAGGGTCCGTGCCGAACCGCGGCGGCGTCCTCGTCGACATGCGGCAGATGAACCGACTCGATGAAGTCGATGCGGATCGTCGCCGCATGACGGTACAATCGGGGATGACCTGGAAGGAAGCGGCCGACAACGCCGCCAACCGCGGGATGTTCCTCCCGGTCGTCCCGCAAGGTGCTCCGGCGTCCACGATTGCGGGCTGGTTCTCGAGCGGCGGGGTGGGGATTGGCTCGTACAAGTACGGGAGCGCCCGTGACGTCGTCGTCGACATGGAGGTTGTCCTCCCTGACGGGGACGTCATTCGCACGGCAGACGAGACCGTCGATCTCGACCTCGTCTCCGCGAACCTGAATCCGGCTTTCTTCGGAGCGGAGGGCACGCTCGGAATCGTCACCGAGGCGACCCTCCAATTGTCACCGAAGCCCGAGGAGATTCGCCCCCTGACCTACTCCGTCCGGGACCTATGGGCTGCCCGTGACCTCCTCCCCGCCCTCGTCGACTCCGATCTCGAGCCGTACCATGTCTCCGTGATTGACCCGATCCACCTCGCGTTCGTCAAGGCGGTCCGTCACGACGGCCTCGACCCGCAGGGCCTTGTGAACGTTGTGTTCGAAGGTCCCAAGGACGAAGGAGCCGCCGCGGAGAAGGAGCTCGACGGACTCATGGAAGGGTGCGGCGCACGGAAGCTCCCGGAGTCGGACGCGCGGGCCCAATGGGACAGCCGCTTTGACCTGTACCCTGCCCGCCGGCTGAGCGGAGGACTCGTCGTCGCCGAGGCCCTTGTCCCCGCTCCGCGGTTCTCGGATATCCTCCGGAAGTCGGGGAACCTGATTCGCCGACTCAAGTTGCAGGTTGCGGTGAACAGCTTCCTTGTGGACCGGAACACGGTCGCGGTGAGCCCGTATTTCCTGATGGACGAGCAGCATCCCCTCGGTCCGACGTCGCTTTCATTTGTGAAGAAGTTCGGAGATGCGGCGATGTCGATCGGCGGCCATCCCCGAGGCCTCGGCCTGTTCCTCTCGTTCAACTTCGACCGCATGCACAAGGGCGCGCAGAGCCTGTACGTGGCCGTGAAGACCGTCTTCGACCCGCACCGGAAGGTGAATCCGGGGAAGACGATCGAGGCATGGACACGTTATGATCTCCCGCTCATCGATGTGATCCCGCCAGAAATCATGCGGTTCGGCCTCGACCTCGCGGCCGTTGTGCGGAGCCTGAAACCGACGCGGGATCGGTACGTCTCGATGGGAGGGTCCCGCTGATGGGCCTGCTCGTCGATGCAGCGTTCGTGGACTCGGCCTCCGCCGCGCCGGCCCTCCAAGATATG
>CAYOUM010000144.1:3950-4401 GCA_964407185.1 uncultured Methanomassiliicoccales archaeon
AAGGCTCAATTCGCTGGGACAGCCGGCCAATTACGTGTACCAAGTTCATTTGCAGAGTACTACCCCTTCCCCCTAGCACCACTCCCCGAACAGCGCCGTATCGTCGCCAAAATCGAGGCCCTGTTCACCCGGAACGACCGACTCCTGCCGCCCGAGATCGTTGCGGTCCTCGGCCGGGCGCCCGCCGTGACGGTCAAGGTCAAGAGCGACGGTGAGGTCCAGAAGCTTCTCCGAGTCGCAAATGGCCAGGAAAGCACGGTGTCCCTTGGCCTCCCCGCGGAGGACTATCATTACGTTCGACGCCAGCTCGAGGTCGGGAAGGACCGAGACATCGGAGTGTATCTCCGCCCCTTCGCACTGACCACGCACGCTTGGATTGTACCGCCACAGGGAGGAATCGAGCTCGACGTCCGGGACCGGGTCGCGTATGCCCGGGCGGTCGAGCATGTCG
>CAYOUM010000145.1:0-4324 GCA_964407185.1 uncultured Methanomassiliicoccales archaeon
GGACCCGCAGGCCGATTTGGTGTGCGGCGACCGCCGCCTCGCCAAACGTGACGACCATCACAATCCAGATGAGGATTCCGATCTGGAACGCGAACTGCTCGGTCGCCGCGGGCAACCCGATGCGGAGGATCCGACGTATCGTAGGCCAATGTGCGATGGGGCGCTCCCTGCGGATCCCGACTCGTACCCGCCGGTCCACGAAGAGGCCGAGAAACAGCACCGCGCCCACGACGTAGGCAATCGATGTGCCGATCGCGGCGCCCCGCACTCCAAGGGCTGGAAATCCGAAGTTCCCGAAGATCAGCGTGTAGTTGATTCCGAAGTTGACGAGGTTCTCGATGATTCCGATGATCAGCGGGGTTTTCGTGTCGCCTGCAGCGCGAAGCGCGGCGGTCGCGATGAAAATCACAAAAAGGAACGGCACGGAAAGGAAGATGATGGACACGTAATCCGCCGAAAGTCCAAGGATCTCGCCGGTCGGCGAGAACGGTGCGACGATCTGCGGGGCGAAGAAGACGCCAACGAGGACGAGGGGTATCGAGAGGAACGCGCCGGTGATGAGGCTTTGGAATAGAACGTGGTCCGCCTCCTTTGGGTTCTTTGCCCCCACGGCCCGCGCAACGAGGGCGATCGTCCCCGCCGTGATTCCGATCATCACCGTAAATGTGAAGAAGACAAGGTTCCCGCCAATCCCGACGGCTGCGATTTCCGCGACGCCGAGGCGCCCGACCATGACGAGGTCAATTGTCGTCGCGAGGACTTGGAGAAAGTTCGATACGATCACGGGCCACGCAAGGTCCAGAACGGATCTCCGAAGACGCCCGATCTCCCCGGAAAAGAAACCCACGCCGCCCGGAACGCTCGTACGCCATTCAAGATTGCGATGCGCACCGCCCGCGTCGGAAACTACTTAAGAGGTCGGACAGTACGCGAAATTTGAACCCTGATGAAACGCAGCTCGCGGGCGTGGAAGAAGCGCGGACAGATGCGCTGGAAGTGGCGCAAGAAGCGGATGCGCCGACGCAAGCGCGAGCAGAAGATGCGGAAGCAGTAGTCGTATGCCGCCCCGGGGAGAAAACTAGATACGACCCCGAGGATTCCGCGACGCCAAGGGGACGTAGGCTAACCCGGTAGACTGGCGGGCTCCAGTTATGGGTTTGACTGACAGAGGGTTTGCTGACTCCGTGATGACTAACTGGAGCGAGGACCCTTGCGTTCCGAGAACGGGCGGGGTCGCTCCCCGCCTGGAGGAAACCCGCTGATCTGGGTTCAAATCCCAGCGTCCCCACTCTTATGGGTGGTCGCGGCACCGCATTGACGGCAGCTTTAAAACCGGTCGTTTCTATGTCCGCCATGAGTCGGACCCGGAGGGCGACCTTGTCTGCCGGTCGCCGTCGCGGCTCGCTCGGAAGGCGACAGGGATGGGAGTCCTAGCGAACCTCCTGGATAGGGAGGGACGTCTTCTCCGCAAGGCGGAACAGTCGACGAATCGTGGGCTCGCGTATCTCGAGCGGAGAGCGAAGTACCGTGCGCACCGATCGATATCGAGGGCCTATCGAGTACTGCAGCGGTCCGCGCCTCGAATCCATCGCCACGGGCTGGAGTTCGCGAATGTATACGCGAATATCGCCCGCGGGTTCTATGGCCTCCGGAACCCGGAGACGGCCTGGCAGGCTGCAAAGAACGCGCTCACGCTCGACGCGAGGAATCCGACGGCCCTTGAAATCCAGGGCCTTGTCCAGCTTGGGCGAGGCGCGCCCTCGGAAGCGTTCGTGTCGTTCGAGAAGGCCCTCCGGTTCGCACCGATGGATCCTTCCCTGTGGGGACACCGTGGTGACGCAGCCCTTGCCGCGGGTCGAAAAGAGGAGGCGGGCAACTCCTATCGCAAGGTCGCGGACCTCGCGATGGACGACGTCGAGAACTATGAGAAACTCCTCCGGCTGACCCCGCACGATGCAGAGATGTGGATTCGTAGGGCGGAAGCCCACGTCCGCCGGAAGGAGCCCGAGGATGCGCTTCACGCATTTGAACGGGCGTTGAAGGTCGATCCGAACCGCGTCGATGCCTGGACGGGGAAGGCCTTTGTCTATGAGTCGACCCGCCAGTTCGATCGCGCCCTGCGATGCCTCGACAAGGCGCTCACACTTGAGCCCTACAGTACAGACCTCTGGTTTCGAAAGGGGCGCGTCCTCACGGGCTCAGGTGCGCTCGAGGATGCGGTTCGTGCGTACGATGCATCCCTCCAATATTCACCCGAGAACGTTCGCACCTGGGCTGCGAGGGGCGAGCTTCTGATCACGTTGGGCCGACCCGAGGAGGCCGTCCACTCCTTCGATACCGCCCTGAGGTTTGATGCGAACAACGTGGAGGTCCTCGATGGGAAGCGGCGTGCCCTGAGGGCCCTTGGACGGTGGGACCTCGTGGAGAAGGTGAGCGCGCAGATTTCCACCCGCGATCCTGGGCGCGTGGACGCGCAGTTCTCCCGCGCGGAGGCGCTCGTCCGCCTCGGTCGACTTGAAGAGGCGGTTCAGGCGATCGACGGCGTGCTCGCGGTCCAGCCGAAGAGCTACGATGGGCTTGAGCTCAGGAGGGAGTCGCTGAAAGCCCTCAAGCGATGGCCGGATGTTGCGCGCACGTGCGCTCGTATCCTAGAGCTGCAACCGCACAACGGCCGCGGGCTGAAAGACCTCGCCCTCGCCGAGGCGGCGATGGGCCAGATGTCAGAGGCCTTGCAGGCGTACGATGCCGCGCTCGCAATCGCCCCGGATGACCTTGAGGCGTGGCGGGGGAAGCGAGACGTCCTGCAGAGTGCACAGGAGATGCGCGCGCTTCTTCGAGTCTGCGATGACATCCTTGAGCGGGACCACGGGGACGCAACGACGTGGCGGATCCAGGGGGTTGCGTACGCGTCCCTCAACGAGACGCAAGAGGCATTGACGGCATACGACAACGCTCTTCGCCTGAATCCGAAGGATCTCGAGGCCTGGCGCCGCCGGGGCGCCCTCCTCTTCAAGCTCGAGCGCCTCCCGGACGCGCTTCACGCATATCAGACCGCGACGCAGCTTGCCCCTTCCGCCGAAGCCCTCTGGTTTGAGATGGCCCTCGTGTTGCTGAAGATGAAGCGCCCGGCGGATGCCCTCGCTTCGTGCGACCGCGCGATTCTTCTGAGTTCCGCGGACCTGCGCACATGGCATGCGAAAGGTCTCTCCCTCGCGGAACTGCAGCGGTACGAGGAAGCGATTTCGTGCTATGACCGCGCCCTCGACCTCGACCGGAACGACAAGGCATCGTGGTACAGTCGCGGGGTCGCGCTCCAGTGGCTCCAGCGGCACGAGGAGGCCGTCGAGTCGTTCGACGCCGCGGTCAGGATCGACTCCTCGAACGTCCTCGCGCTCGTCCGGCGGGGGGACTCCCTGATGACTCTTGGCCGCATCGAAGGAGCGCTCGAGTCCTACGACGCCGCGCTCGGGATTACGCATGACAACGCACTGGCGATGAAGGGGAAGCGGGAGGCATTTGAACGGCTTGGAAAACTCGAGAATGCGTATGCGGTGGCGAGCGAATTGACCTCCGCTATGCCGAAGGATCCCGCCGCCTGGGCAGACCGGGCGCGCGTCGCGAGGCTGTTAAAGCGCGACAAGGAGGCCCTCAGTGCGATCAACAAGGCCCTCGGCCTGGCACCTGACAACCTCGATTTCATCCGGTCGAAGGTGGAGACCCTCGCAGGACTCGGGAACTACCGCGGCGTCGTCGAAGTGTCCGATCGGCTCCTTGCGCTGAACCCTCGAGACACGCAGGCGCTCCGCGACAAGGGACTCGCGCTCGAACGGCTCGGCGAGCGGGAAGGGGCGATTGAGGCACTCGACCGCGCCCTGCGGGTCGATCCCATGGATCGGAAGACGTGGAACGCGAAGGGATCTCTCCTGGTGGCGCAAAGCCGCGTCGGGGAAGCGCTAGAGGCGTTCGAAAAGGCCCTTGGGCTGAACCCCGGCGACCGGTACGCCCTGACGAAGAAGGGGTCGATTTTCCTTGATCTGAACCGCGTCGACGAGGCGATGAAGTGCTTCGATGACGGACTCCTGCTGGACCGCACGAACGCGGATTTCCTCATTGGGAAGTCAAAGTGCCTGCTTCGACTTGGACGCTACGAAGACGCGTCCCGGTGCCTTGACATCGTCCTCCAAGCGGACCCGAATCACTACGGCGCTTTGGCTGTGAAGGCAACGGCTCTCGTGGGGGCGGGTCGCGCGGCGGACGCACTGCCCGTAATCGATCAAGCTCTCCTGGGAGATACAAAGAGTCCGGACCTTCACGTTCAGCGGGG
>CAYOUM010000146.1:0-1011 GCA_964407185.1 uncultured Methanomassiliicoccales archaeon
CGAGGACGATGCAGTGATCTCCTTTTTCGAGCATGTCCATCAGCTGGCACTCGATCCAGCCCGCGCTATCCGGGACGATGGGCAGGCCGGATGGAGTTCGGTCCGTCCTCACTTTGTCGAAGGCTTCGTCGAGGACCTGTTCCGCGAGCTGACCATCTCCCGCGCCAAGGAGCGAAGTCGTAAACGCCTTCGAGCGCCGCACGTTCGCGAGGGTGCGGCTGTCCTTCTTGAACGCGAAGGCGGCGGGCGTCGGTTTGAACGAGGTTTGCATGAGCCACGTCCCGAACATGAGGTGGTTCGGCCCGTCTTCCATGCGGGTGCCTACGACATACGTTCCGTAGGGAATCTGCTGGAGGACTTTCTTCTTCACCTTCTTGTCCATCGACCTACCGGCCCAAGCAACGCGGTCGCTCCTAAAAACCCATGTTCACTTGATGGACTCGTAGGTGATCGGATCCTCGACGCCGAGCACCCGGAACGCATCCTTTCGTTCGATACATGAGGCACAGGTCCCGCACTGGACGTCGCGGTCCCAGTAGCACGACCACGTGTGCTCGAGGGGGACGCCGAGTTCGAGCCCCATCCGCACTGCGTCGACCTTCGACTTCCCGCTCAGCGGGAGGAGGATCTGCACCGGCGTCTTCCCGTAGCTCCAGAGGCCCAGCCGGTAGATTGAGTTGAAGAAGTTGAAGAACTTCGGGCTCGCGTCCGGGAACGTCTCCGGGTCCGTTCCGTTGTGGCCGCCGATCACCCATCGTGCGCCGGTCGTCTCTGCGTAGTACGCGGCGAGCGCGTAGAACACCATGTTCCGGGCGGGGATGTAGCCCTCCGGGGACTCAAGCAGCACTGCATTTTCAAGTTCGCGCTTCTTGAGGTCGTCAACTTCCTGGAGAAACGGCAGGTCGACCTCCTGGATGCGGGAGAGTCCCGAGAGCTCGATGAGTTTGTGAGTCGCGACGACCTCCTGCGGCGGACTTCGACAGTAGTGGAACGTGAGGGGCCGGACGTCCC
>CAYOUM010000146.1:1021-4235 GCA_964407185.1 uncultured Methanomassiliicoccales archaeon
TGCACCCGCCCGCCCGCATGCATCGACCGCCAAGGGAGTCGCCCATGGTGCTGGGCTTGTACGACTGCGTTCGATTTAACCTTTGGCTCAAGGGGGGTCGAAACGCAGGGAGAGCGCATCGGGGGGCGATGAAAAGCTGATAAGTTGTCGGGTCGATAGCGAAACCAATGACCCGAGGGGAAGAGAAAGGGCTCGCCGTAGACCCGGACGTCTTGAAGGCCGTGGAACAGCTCCCTGACTGGGAGATCGCGGGGCGGGAGCTGACGAAGGGCTTCTACCTGAAGGGGTTCAACGATGCGATCGGGTTCATCAACGATATCGCAGGGATCGCGAACGATATCCAACACCATCCCGACATCCTTTTGAGCGAGTTCAGCACGGTCCGCCTGTTCGTGAAGACGAATGAATTCGGGAAGGTGACGACCCGGGACATCGACTTCGCGAAGCGGGTCGAGGCGCTGTGGGAAACGAAATGGCGAAAGCGAGAAAAAAAGGTCTGGTAGCCTCTCCGAGGCGGCCGGTCCCCGGGCGCCGGTTTCTCGGGGTGCACTACCGCCGCGTCGCGGGCGTGGACTTGCCGTGCGAGGCGACCGGGTTTCTCATGGAGTCCCTTCCCGTGCGACCGGGCGAGACCTTCCTGGACATGGGAAGCGGCACGGGCGTCGTCGGAATCTATTCCGCCCTAAAGGGGGCGGACGTCACAGCGGCCGACATTTCCCCGAAGGCGGTTTCCGAGACGGCGACCAACGCCCAGCTGAACCGAGTCAAGGTGCGGGTCGTCCAGGGGGACCTGTTCGAACGCGTGTCGGGGCGGTTCGCGCGAATCGCTTTCAACGCGCCGTACGTGAGGCTGACGCCGGGCGGCGCCGAGGACAAGAGGACACGTGATCGGACCGGTGTATCGCGCCTCGAAGTGGTCACGAGGTTCCTCAGGGAACTTCCCGCACACCTGGATTATGGAGGAACGGGCTATCTCGTGCTCTCCTCCGCAAGTCCCGTTTCGCTGTTCGAGCGGATTGCGCGCGAGGCGGGGCTCGAATGGGACCTCCTGAAGACCTGGATCTCGGCGCGGGAACGAACCGAACTGGTGGGCCTCCGGATTGCGGACACACACCGGCCCCCGACCTCCCGCACGCCCACGAACCCCGCGTCCGGGGCGCACAGGAAGACCTCATCACGGCGATAACGATCTCACCGCGCGGCGCTCTTTGACGACGAATCCGAGGCGTAACGGATTCTCCGACGAACGTCCGTGCCCTAGGCGCAATCGCATCCAGGCCGCCGGCACGCCACCTTGGCGGCTCACCGTCCCGTGAACTTCGGCGGCCGCTTCTCGAGGAACGCTCGGACGCCCTCTTCTTTGTCCTCCGTGGAGAAAACGACCGAGAACAGGGACTGCTCGAATCGCAACCCCTGGTCCAAGGGCATGCGGACGGAGGCCTTCACGGCCTCCTTTGCTAGCCGCACCGCCACGGGGGCCTTCTCCGCGATCTTGTTCGCGAGTTCCAACGTGCGTCTTTCCAACTCCTCGTGGGGGACCGCGTCATCCACAAGGCCGATTTCCTTGGCGGTTTTCGCGTCAACTCGGTCTCCCGTCAAAATTAGCTGCATGGCCTTGCCGAGCCCGACGAGCCGCGGAAGCCGTTGGCTCCCGCCGCCTCCAGGGATGATGCCGATGTTGATTTCCGGCTGCCCGATTTGCGCGCGGTCCGAGGCGACGCGGATGTCGCACGCCATCGCGAGTTCGCACCCGCCGCCGAGGCAGTATCCGTTGATCATCGCAATGAGCGGCTTCGAAAACCGATCGACGGCTTCGTACAGGAACGGCTGCTGGTAGAGGTCCCACTGTTCGAGGGCCGTGCGGTCCCGGAACTCGTTGATGTCCGCACCCGCCACAAACGCCTTGTCGCCTTGTCCCGTGAAGATCGCAACGCGCACGCCATCGTCCTTCTCGAACTCGTCGAGCGCGGCGATGATTTCGTCCTTCATCATCGAGTTCATCGCGTTGAGCTTGTCCGGGCGATTGAACCGGATGAACGCGATCGCGCCGCGGCGTTCGACCAAGATCGTTTCGTATGCCATGGACGCACCGCGTCGGAATCGGAGCCCGCTATAAGAGGTTCTGTGGAAATCTCCTCCAGAGGACCTCCGTAGCAGCGGGTTGAGAAACGCGCTGAGCCTCCGCGAGTCCAATGAGGCGTTCGCTAAAAGAGTCCCAAGAAAGGTAGAAGGCGCCGCGTTCCCGCGCGGCACTGCGTGGGTCCCGCAACTTTACTTGTGGTGGGCACGCGGCATGTAGGGTGCCGCGACCGCGAGGACCGCGCCGAAGATTCCGACGAGGCCGCCGATCAGTCCCGGCTGGCCCCCGAACGCGATGAGGATTACGCTCAGGAGGGCCGCGACGATCGCCCCGTTCACCTGGTTCTTCGTCACGATTCGGGACGCGACCCAAAGCGCTCCGCCGAGGACGACGTTCAACACCAGGAACGTCGTCACCGCAGACAGCTGGTTTGCCGCGATTCCCTGGGACCACTGGATTGCAGTGAGCACGGCGGACAGCAGAATCGCCAGCGCGCCCCCGAGCTGAATCAACAGCTCGTACGGCTCCTTCGCCGCGAGGCCCGCCATGGCGGTCCGGCCTGCCGTCTCATAGGTTTGTCCCATGTTGCGCGGTCAGGATACCTTCGGGGGGATAACGGTTCCTTCCCGACTCGCTGCACGTGAAAATCAGGTCTGGGAGCGGGCTGGCTCTGACGATGGATATCATCGTTGCGGTGTGATTATCGCAGAACGTCCCGCTAGGCCGGCTTCACTGTCTCTGACGCGGACGAGCCCTATTTCCCCTGAAATACCGCCTTCCTCTTCTCGAGGAACGCCCGGAACCCTTCCTTCGCGTCCGCCATCGCGAACAGGCGGTTCTGCAGTTCCCGCTCGAGGGCCAGCCCTTCCTTGATCGACATCTCCAAACCCTCGACGACGGACCGCTTGATCAGGCCAACCGCGCGGCCCGCGTGCTCCGGGTACGTGAGGCCTCGGGCGTACTTCATCACCTCGTCCATGAACACGTTCGCGTCCCAGACGCGGTTCACGAGCCCCCACTCGAGCGCTTCGTCCGGCGTGAGCGTCCGCCCCGTGGCCATGAGGTCGATCGCCTTCGACTTCCCGACGAGGCGCGCGAGCCGCTGCGTGCCGCCCGTCCCCGGGAGGACGCCAA
>CAYOUM010000147.1:0-4181 GCA_964407185.1 uncultured Methanomassiliicoccales archaeon
TTCCCGCGCACTTAATCCTTAGGCACTCAACCCTTGTCCCCTTCAACTCCGGATGTGACCTCCCCGTGCGGAGCCGACGACACGGAGGGCTGTCGATACATCAGGACGACGCCGACGGCCATGATCGCCCCGCCCAGAGCTTGGATGGTGGTGAGCGGGAAACCGAATCCAACGGCAATCGCAACACCGAAAGCAGCGGAACTCGCGAGCATGGCCCCGACGCGAAGGGCCCCGATCCGTCGCATTGCGAAGTAGAAGAGGTACGTGAAAAGCACGGAACCTGTGAGCGCGACGAAGGACAAGAGCGGGAGGGCGGTTGGGTCAACCATCAGGGTTCCGCCGGTCCCGAGGACGACGGCGGTAAGGAAGAGGGTCCCGAGGCCGATCTTCACGCACACAAATGAAGAGATATCGTGACGCCTCGTCACGATTCGGCTTGCGGTGTTGTCTACGCTCCAGCACACCGCCGCGAGGACAAGAAACACGTTGCCCAAGACGGTGGATGCAATGTCGCCGCTCACCCGTTCGAGGTCCAGCGTAACGAGCACCGCTCCGCCGAGGATTGCCGCGGCGGCCGCATATCCTCGAGAGGTGAGCCGCTCCCGCAGGACGAGATAGGCGAAGATCACCGTGAACAGCCCCTCCGTGTTTGACAGGAGCGCGGCGTTCACGGGAGTCGTGAGATTCAGGCCGGTGAAGTAAAGGGTTGGCGCAAGGAGACCGCCGAACGTAGAGGCGACGAGCGTGAGTCCCCACTCCCGCCGCAGGAGACGAAGCCTCCCTAGAAACGGCGCAAAGGCAGCGGTGGAGACTGCCTGCACGAACCACGCAACCGTGAGCGGTGGCACCTCGTTGAGGACGAACTTGCCGACGGTGGCCCACATGCCGAAGAAGAGTGCGCCGGCGAGGATCGCCACGTATCCGGCCCGCTTTTCCGACACACCGCGGCCATTTCGGGCGCGCACATAGAGCTTGCCGACCTGAAAAACGCATCCGCAGGTTCCCTCGCGTCAGGCGCTAAGGGTTAAATCATGGAAGCGATACGGGGGGCGGGTGTAAAATGCCCTATCAGTACCAGGGATGGACGCTGTATTCGCGTGATGTGAAGCTGAAGCGTGGACCGAAAGTGACAATCTACTTCTTCAGCAAGAGAAAGCCGAAGAGCGGAAAGCCCATGGACGAGATGCCGAAAAACCGCAAGGTCGGCGTGAACAAGCGCACGGGTCTGCCTTTCCTGAAGAAGGCATAGGCATCGCTCGCTTTTCTCGCGCCGCGCGTTCACGTGCGGCGGTTCCCTTCCGATTCTGGTCCCGCGCATCCAGGGGACACAACGCTTAAGGCCATCCCTGAGATTCTTTTCGCCCGGAGCGCTCGACGCCGCGGGCGCTTCAACCCCTCGAGGGGGCAATCATCGCGTGGGCGACCTGCTCCGTGTAATCATGGACGATGGCTCCGCGGACCCGGAGACTGACCCGTGGCTCTCCGACGCGGAAGCCCTTCGGCTATACCGCCTGATGCTCACGGAGCGGATCCTCGACAACCGGATGCTCGCGCTCCAGCGACAGGGGCGGATCGGGTTCTACGGCCCGTCGCTCGGACAGGAGGCGACGATCGTCGCACCCGCGACGGCCCTCGGAGGCGACGATTGGATCTTTCCCCAGTATCGTGAGCCCGGTGCGGCGCTCGCTCGGGGGATGCCGCTCGTCGAGCTGATCAATCAGTTCATGGGCAATTCGATGGACCCCGCGAGGGGTCGGCAGATGCCGTGCCACTACGTCTATCGCAAGGGGAACTTCATGTCGATTTCGAGCTGCGTCGGCACGCAGATTCCGCTTGCGGTCGGCACCTCATGGGCCGCAAAGATCCGCGGGGACAAGGTCGTCGCTCTCGTGTACTTCGGCGACGGCGGCACCTCGACGGCGGACTTCCACGTGGGGATGAACTTCGCGGGTGTGTTCAAGACGCCGACCGTGTTCGTATGCAACAACAACCAGTGGGCGATCTCCGTTCCCGTGTCGAAGCAGACCGCATCGGACACCATCGCGGAAAAGGCGAATGCGTACGGATTCGGTGGCGTCCGTGTCGACGGGAATGACGCGCTCGCGGTCTACGCGGCCGCGCGTGACGCGGTCGAACGCGCACGTGCAGGTGGCGGGCCGACCCTGATCGAGTGCGTGACGTACCGCCTCGGGCCACACTCGTCCTCCGATGATCCGTCGCGCTACCGGGATGAGAAGGAGGTCGAGAGGTGGCGCAAGCGGGACCCTCTGGTCGTGTACCGACGGTACCTCGGGCATCATCGGATCTGGAGCGACGAATCCGAGGCGAACCTCGAGCAGGAAATCGGAGACGCGATTTCCGAGGCGGCGCGGGAAGCAGAAAAGCATCCCCCGCCGGCGATTGATACGCTCTTCACGGACGTGACCTTCGAAATGCCCGCGCACCTTGAGGAGGAGCTCGAGGAGCTCCGGCGGATCCGAGGTCGGTGACATGGCGAGGGAACCGCGGGCGCCGAAGACCTCCGCAGCGGACCGGACCTTCGAGCGGGCCCGCGCGCACTTCCGCGACGGCGATTATAACGCGGCCCTCGCACTCGCGAACCAGATCCTGGCTCGGGATCCCGCGAACATCGACGCGCTCGCGCTCGCGTCGGGGTGCTGCTCCCTGCAGGGAGATTACGAGCGAGCGGCGACGTACGACGAGCGCGCTCTCGAAGCCCATCCAAAGAACGCCCAAGCGTGGATGACGTATGCCCTCGACCTCCGGAACGCGGGCCGCCTCGAGGAAGCCGAGGAGGCGTACCGCCGTGCGGTGGAAATCGAACCCGCCCGTGCGATGGCGTGGTACCACCTCGCCTGTCTCGCCGCAAGGCGCGGGGACCTCGAGGCCGCGCTCCAGGACCTCGCGAGGGCCTCCGCGGAGAGGCCAGAACTGCGCGAAGAGGCTAAATCCCAGCCCGAATTTGCACCGCTGCTCGAAGACCCACGGTTCGACCGAATCGTGAATGCCCGACCGGAGACGGACGACCCGTACGCGGAATGGATGAGGGGCGGGACCTGATGCCACAGATGAACATCGTGCAGGCAGTGAACAACGCCCTCCGGGAGGAGATGCGGCGGGACGAGCGCGTCATCCTGCTCGGAGAAGACATCGGTCGGAACGGGGGCGTGTTCCGATGCACGGAGGGCCTGATCGACGAGTTCCCCGACCGCGTGTTCGACACGCCGCTGAGCGAGGGCGGGATCATCGGGACCGCGATTGGAATGGCCCTCTACGGTCTGCGGCCCGTGCCGGAGATCCAATTCTTGGACTTCATCTATCCCGCGTTCGACCAGATCGTGAGCGAGGCCGCGAAGATGCGGTATCGCTCCGGGGGACAGTACAGCGTGCCGATGACGATTCGAACGCCGTTCGGTGGGGGGATCAAGGGCGGCCACTACCACAGCCAGTCAACCGAGGCCTACTTCTGCCACACGCCCGGGCTGAAGGTCGTTGTCCCCTCGACGCCCCACGACACGAAGGGCCTGCTGCTCAGCTCGATCCGGGATCCGGACCCGGTGCTCTTCCTTGAGCCGAAGAAGCTGTACCGCGCGTTTCGCGAGGACGTCCCAGAGGGTGAGTACACGGTCCCGCTCGGAGAGGCGAAGATCCGGCGGCCGGGGAAGGACGTGTCAATCATCGCGTGGGGTTATATGGTGAACGTGTCCCTCGAGGCCGCGGAGCGGGCCGCGAAGGAGAAGAACGTGGAGGTGGAGGTGATCGACCTCCGCACGCTCGTGCCCCTCGATGCCCCCGCGATCCTGAACTCCGTGAAGAAGACGGGCCGCGCGGTGATCGTGCACGAGGCGCCGCGCATCGGCGGATTCGGCGGCGAAATCGCGGCGATCATTGCGGAGAAGGCGATCGAGTACCTTCGCGGGCCGATCGTTCGTGTGACCGGGTTCGACACGCCGTTCCCATACACCCTCGAGGATGTGTACATGCCGAATCCGGACCGTGTCCTCGCAGGGATCGATAAGGCGATGGCGTTCTAGGAGACACGGGATGGCGCGAGAGTTCAAACTCCCCGACATCGGCGAGGGCGTGCACGAAGGCGAAATCGTCAAGTGGCTCGTGAAGGAGGGCCAGCCGATCAAGGAGAACGACCTGATGGTCGAGGTGATGACGGACAAGGTCACGGT
>CAYOUM010000148.1:0-4065 GCA_964407185.1 uncultured Methanomassiliicoccales archaeon
GAGCCCGACCCCCTGACGGGAGCCGTGACCGTCCCGATTTACATGACGTCCACATACAGCCAGAAGACGCAGCGGGACTGGGTGTACGGCCGGACGGGGAACCCGACGCGATCGGCGCTGGAGCGGAATCTCACGGCGCTCGAGGAGGGCAGGCACGGGCTCTGCTTCAGCTCGGGCATGGGAGCCATCACTACGATCCTCACGCTCCTCAAGAACGGCGACCACGTCGTGGTGAGCGATGACTGCTACGGCGGCGTCTACCGAATCTTCACGCGGATTATGTCGCAGTACGGCATTGAGTCGACGTTCGTCGACATGACGGACCTCATCTCCGTCGAGGACGCTTGCCGGCCGGAGACGCGGATCATCTGGTCGGAGACGCCGACGAACCCGCTCATGAAGGTGATCGACCTGAAGGAAATTGCCGTCATCGCGAAGGCCCACGAGGCAATCGGGGTGTGCGACAACACGTTCGCCTCGCCGTACTTACAGCAGCCCCTGACGCTCGGGATCGACCTCGTCGTTCACTCAACGACAAAGTACCTCGGAGGCCATGCCGACATCCTTGGCGGGGCCGTCGTTACACGTCGGGACGATCTCCATGAGAAGTTGAAGTTCGCACAGAACGCCCTCGGCGCGGTGCCGAGCCCGTTCGATTGCTGGCTTGTCCTCCGAGGCGTGAAAACGCTCGCCGTTCGGATCGAGCGACACTGCGACAACGCAGAAGCGCTGGCGAAGTTCCTCGCGGAACATCGGAAGATCGAGCGGGTTCTCTATCCGGGACTCGTGGGCCATCCGGGACACGGGACGGCAAAGCGGCAGATGCGACGATTCGGCGGGATGCTGAGTTTCGTCCTCCGCGACGGCTCGAGGGCCATGGACGTCCTCCGAAAGCTCGAGGTCGCAGTTCTCGCGGAGAGCCTCGGCGGGGTCGAAACGCTGATCGAGCACCCCGCTTCGATGACGCACGCGTCGTTGCCGAAGGAGGAGCGCGAAGCTCGGGGAATCACGGACGGGCTGGTCCGCCTCTCCGTTGGAATCGAAGACATCGAGGACCTGGTTGAAGATTTCCAGAGCGCCTTGGCCTGAGGACGGCTCGGGGACTATCTTCACAAGCAGAGCGGCCCCGAACCGGTCAGGGGCAGACTTAAACGCCACGCAGCCGTAGCCGAGAGATTGGTGCTACGCGATGGAGCGTATTCAGACACTGGACAGTGTTGTAACTGACGAAAGGGCAAGCTCGCGCAAGGCCGCGGCACTCTTCGTTGCGGGACTGCTCATCGGGGTGGCGATCCTCGCCGGCGTCATCTGGCTCAACCAGCCAAGGCCGACTCCGCCCGCGCAAGAGGCCACCGTGTCGATGAAGAACATTGCGTTCAACCTGGCGGTCCTGACAATCACGAAAGGCACGACCGTCACATGGATCAATGACGACCCGGTTTTCCATACCGTAACGAGCAATGCGCCGGGAGGCGTGCTGGACTCTCCCAACATCAATCCCGGTGAGCGGTGGTCTTTCCGGTTCACGGACGATGGGACGTTCGAGTACCACTGCGTCCCCCATTCGGCGTTCAATGCCAGCGCACAGAGATGGGTCGGGATGACGGGAAGAGTCGTCGTCGGCACCGGACAGGGCGGCGATGGAGGGGGAGGGACACCGCTTGACCTGCCGCACGACATCTACAACGCGACGACGAGGCCTCTCCCGCCCGGCACCCGCTCGTGGGACTTTACCCTTGTCGCGAGGGAGCTGAACCTCGAGGTCGCCCCTGGAGTACCGTTCGCCGCGTGGACGTTCAACGGGACCCTGCCCGGCCCCGTCCTGAGGGTTCGACAAGGCGACCAGGTGACGATTCGGCTTGTCAACCAGGGAACGATGAACCACTCGATCGACTTCCACTCTGCGCGAATCGACTGGGCGACCGCGTACCGGGACGTGCCGCCGGGACAGACGCACACGTACACGTTCACCGCGGATTACCCCGGCGTGTTCATGTACCACTGCGGCTCCGCGCCCGTTCTTGCCCACGTCGCGAACGGGATGTACGGGGTGATGATCGTGGAGCCCGCGATCGACCCGCGGCCCGTGCCGGATGTGGAATACGTCCTCGTCCTCAGCGAGCTCTATCTCTCGGATGCATTGAACCAGGACCGGGTGTACACCGGAGACATCGACAAGATGCTCGCGCCGACGCCCACGCAAGTGGTGTTCAACGGCTATGCGTTCCAATACCACCCCGGCCTCGGGGGCCAAGCGCTCACCGCAAGGCCAGGCGACCGAATCCGGATGTACGTGCTGAACGCGGGCCCGACGGTTGTCCAGAGCTTCCACGTCATCGGGGCGATCTTTGATCGCGTGTACATCGAGAACAACCCGAACAACGTCCTGGAGGGGATCCAGACCTGGACCCTGCCATCGAGCGGAGGCGCGGCGTTTGAACTCGTGATTCCCGCGCAAGGTCTGTACCCGTTCGTCACACACAACTTCGCGTACACGGGATTAGGGGCGATCGGCGTGATCCGGGTCCAGTAGGTCGGTCTACGACGCCGGTTCGGGAACCTTAATACCGGCCCGTCGATACGTTCGCCCCGATGGGGCTTCGCGTCTACAACACGCTCACCCGGCGCAAGGAGGAGTTCGTCCCCCTCCATGGGCGTCGC
Organism: uncultured Methanomassiliicoccales archaeon; assembly: GCA_964407185.1. GTDB lineage: Archaea > Thermoplasmatota > Thermoplasmata > RBG-16-68-12 > RBG-16-68-12 > EA-19. The sequence goes on from CAYOUM010000148.1 coordinate 2,662, forward strand.
GTGACGATGTTCGTCTGCGGGATCACACCGCACGATGAAACCCACGTCGGCCACGCGAAGACGTACGTCGCGTTTGACGTCGTCGCGCGGTACCTGCGATACAAGGGGTACTCCGTCTTCTACATTCAGAACGTCACAGACATCGAAGATCGGATCATCGAGAAGATTGAGAAGTGGAAGCGCGACTGGAAGGACATCGTCGCAGAGTACTGGCAAGACTATGAGGAGGCAATGACCGCCCTCCGGTGCGATTCCGTGAACCTCTACGCATGGGCGACGGACTACATGCCCGAGATTATCGAACAGATTCAGGGCCTCATCGACCGTCATTTCGCGTACGTTGCGGACGGAAGCGTCTATTTCGACACAACGAAATTCCTGGACTGGGGTAAGCTATCCGGACAGAAGGTCGAGGAGCATCGCCCAGGGGCAAGGGTAGCGGTCGACGAGTGGAAGTGGAACCCCGCCGATTTTGCACTCTGGAAGTCCAAGAAACCGGGAGAGCCTGCGTGGGAGAGTCCGTGGGGGCCCGGCCGGCCCGGGTGGCACATCGAGGATACGGCGATTACGGTGCGCCTCCTCGGACAGCAGTATGATCTCCACGGCGGAGCGTCGGAGCTGAAATTCCCGCACCACGAGGCGGAAATCGCACAGGCGGAGTCGTTCACGGGGGTGAGGCCGTTCGTGCGTTACTGGATGCATGGCGGCATGCTGATGGTGAAAGGGGAGGAGATGCACAAGTCCCTCGGGAACTTCTGGAGTGTGACAAATGCTCTGAAGCGTGTTGCTCCGGAAGAGTTGCGGTTCTATCTCCTGAACGCCCACTATCGGTCGCCGATTGACTTCACCCTCGATGGCCTTGACGAATCGAAGTCAGCATATCGACGAATCCGCGAGTCCCACGAAAACGTCCTGGCGGCGGAACGAGGCGCACGCGACTCCGGACCCGGCGACGCGGCCCTGCGGACGGCTGCGAAAGTGGCGGTCGGGAAGTTCATCGAATCGATGGATGACGATTTCAACACCCGCGAGGCCATCGCAGCGATCTATGAACTCGTCACGACCGCGAACCGCGCGGTGGACAAGGGGATCGGCCGAGAGGCAGCGCGCGCGGCCTTGGAAGCATTCCGCGTCTTCGACCAGGTGCTCGCTCTGTTCCCGCGAGCCGCAGGGGGCGCGGAACGGACTTGGGCGGGTGTCCTTGACTTCATCGTCCAACTGCGAGAGGACGCGAGGAAGCGGAAAGACTTCGCGACCTCGGATGCGATCCGCGCCCGGCTCGCGGAGCTGGGCGTGGTCCTCGAAGACACGAAAGACGGGGTTCGTTGGAAGGTCCGATAGACCCGCGGAGTGGCCGTCGGATTCGACGTTCTCAGGGATGAGAACAACTTCCATCGACCGGGG
>CAYOUM010000149.1:0-4057 GCA_964407185.1 uncultured Methanomassiliicoccales archaeon
CATGACAAGCTCGGGCCGCGCCGACCCTTACAACACCTTTTGCCCCCCCAGTGCGTTCGGGAACGCGGCACGGACGGGGTGCTCATCCCCTCCGCCCCCGCCGCCTGGGAACTGCGACTCGGCCTATCCTGATGTGTGCATACCGTCCCCGCCGCCCGACCTGGACTGTGCGGACATACCCTACCGGAATTTCCGCGTTCTCCCTCCAGACCCTCATCGCTTTGATGGCGACAATGATGGCGTTGGGTGCGAGAGCGGATAATCTTCTTCCGGGACCGGCAACCGGACAACCGGGGATGGGCTTTCGCGGAATCTGCCCGGGCGTGCGCCGACCGCTCTCCCGCCGTTTACCGGATTCAAGGGGGAATGACGCAGACGCGCTCCGTTTGAACCGGGCTCATATCGAAACGGTCGGGCCTCGGCCAGACACGGCTACGCTTATGTCCCCCGACAACATGACGAGCGCCATGCAGATCTTCCAGTTGCCCGGTCTCCGTGAGAAGCTCCCGACGCCCCACCCCAGCTATCGCGAATACCTCCGCGTGCCTTCCATGAGCTGCGGGCTCTATTCACTCCCAATGGGCGCAGATGATCCGCAGGTGCCCCACACGGAGGACGAACTCTACTACGTCGCAAGCGGTGAAGGTCGCCTCCGCGTGGGCTTGGAGGACCAGCCCGTCAGGCCCGGGATCATCGTGTTCGTACCCAAGGGCGTGGAGCACAGATTCCACTCAATTACGGCGGATCTCGTCCTCCTCGTGGTCTTTTCCCCAGCGCGGACACCCCCAGGCGAATCCTGACGACCGGTGCTGCGAAAAGGGGTGCGCGAAGCGTCTCTCCGGGTATCTTTGTTGTCGACGGACCCCCCATTGAGGGAGCCGACGGGGCGGACCCCGCAGGGTTGCGGGGATCGAGCGAGCGTGCTTGGGTCAATGGCCTGAAGTTCCTTGCGGAGAAGAAGGTCGGGTACAAGTAAGGCTCCGCTTCATATAGGGGAATTGCAATGCGTGCATTGCATGCAATCTGCGAGAGGCCGCAAGCCTACAATTTCCCTGCGCCTACCCCGACCGCTGCTCGAGGAAATCGATGAGCTCGTCCGACGCACGCGGATGCGCTCACGGACTGAATTCGTCGAACGGGCCGTGGAGACCTTCGTGGACGAACTTCGGGAAGCTCGTATCGTCGTCGTGAAGGAGTGGACAGAGGCAAAGGCGCGGGCCGCGATCCTCCGGTACCTGAAGGGCCGGCGAGCGACGTACGTGACCGATGTTGCGGAGGCCCTGGGGATGGATCTGGATCTCGCGTTCCACGTCGTGGGATCCCTTGCGAAGGAGGGAAAGGTCGTTGACTGATCTCGGAAGCGTCGGGGACAGCGTCGCGGGGGAGAAGCTCGCAGCGGTCGGTTGGAAGGTCGGGCGCGTGTTCGTCATCACCGGGACGGGAGCCCATCGGGCTCAGCGGGTGTACATCTGGGGCGACCCCGCCCGCTGCTACGTGGACAAGGCGATTCGGCGCCCCTGATCCAGGGGAATGCGGGTCTGCTCGGATTCGAACCGATCCCCTAGAATGGCTTTCAATCCGCCATGATCGAATCTCGGTGAGGCATCGTTTCCTGACGCACCCTCCCCAGCCATGCCCGCTTTGCGGAGCGAACTCCTGCCTCCTACCGACGATTGGCTCCGACACGCTTAAGGATGGGCTCGCCTAATTTCGAGGCCGACAGCGCTTCGGGGCGGCGGTGAATTCTGTGCGAATCCTGGGCGCGGTTCGCGGGGGATTCGAACGGAACGGAAAGGCCAACTCGCTCGTACGGGGGACTTGGTCCCCCCGGCCAATCTCGAGTAGACTCTCATGGCACCCTTCAGAAAAGTCGAGAACTTCACGACCAAGGCGATGGCGCTCAATGTCGCAGCTTGGATCGACTCGTCGGTCGTGAGTCTCGGAGTCCAGACTTTCCGCACCGCGAGCTTGTGGTGGCGCAAGCCGGGTGGCTCGCCAATCTACCTTTCCGCGATCATCACGGACCCGCAGGTAGCGGACGACGTACTCCATAGTGACCTCAGACTCGTCGAGACCGCGTGGGGAACTGAAGGGATTTCGGCATGGGATTGTTGGGCAGTGCGTGATCTGAGCGGGATGGGATTCAAGCGCCAGTGGATGGAACCTTGGTACTTGCGTCACCCGTCACCACTGCCCAGCAACTTCGCCCTTCCAGCCGGGCTATCGATCGAAGTCGTCACCAACGCCGAACAACTGGCCGAGTTCGAAGAGGCGTCGTGGGAGGGGTTCGAAACGATTGAAGCAGATCGCACGGTCGGGAGGTTCGGACAGCATGCGGTAGGCACCCTCGATGACAAGGGGATGCACTATCTAATCGCGCGGCTCGATGGACGAGTCGTGGCAAGTACAATCGCCTACGCCACCGCGGACATGCTCGGAATCTACGGCATTTCCACCCTCCCTGAGTTTCGCCGGCGGGGTTACGCAACCGCACTCGTGCGTGCGGTAGTTTTCCTGCGACCAGACCTGCCAGTCTCGGTCCAACCTGATCCTCCGTCTGTGAGGATATACACCGACATGGGTTTCGTTCCGGCCGGTCAGGTCGCCGCGTGGCAGAAAGGAATCTGAAGGACATCGTACGATGTCTCCAAACCAGTCTAGGGGCTGTGTGAGACGGGCCTGCTGGGATTCGCTTTGCCCCAAGCTGGCAAAGTGCGCGAAGGCCATCCGTTCGGCCTTCCCGATGTGCGCCAGTCGTCTTACTTTCGCACATCATAAGGGAAGTCTTATTAATAAGATATTCATAATCATTCTCGTGCTCCGCAAACCGGATACTACCACAGGTTTCCGGCCCTCGGTCGTTGTTACGGCCGACATGTTCACCCGGAGCACGGAAACCCTTCGCCTCGATGGCCGACTCGAGGCTGCGGTCCTCAGCCCCTCGATTCATCAACTAATCTTGGCGATCGCCCGCCTTCGCAATGTCGTGAGCTCCTTGCGGATCGAGGGTCAGGCTGTCGACCTACAGGCCGCGCGCCGCGTTCTGGATACGGGAGAGCCGCAGACCCCTGAAGAAAAAGAAGTCCTGATCCTGAGCAAGGCCTACGAGGAGTTGCATTCTCTCGAGCGTCCTCCCGAACTATCCGTGAAGTACGTCGGCGAACTCCATCGACGCTTGTTCCGAGATGGCATAGGGCTCGACGCAGGCCCCGTGGGTCGCTTCAAAGAGGCTCCGAACGGAGTCTACAGTCAGAGGGAGGGGCGCATGATTTTCGAAGCGACCCCGCCGGACCGCACGGAGGAGGAGCTCGATGTGCTGATCGCCTGGATCAGGGACGACGCTCGGCTGTTACCGCCGGCCGTGGCCTCCGCGCTCTTCTTCGCCGAGTTTCAAGCAATCCACCCGTTCAGCGACGGGAACGGGCGGGTGGGGCGGTTCCTGAATCTCGTCCTCTTGCGACAACTCGGATATCGGAACGTGTGTCTCGTTCCAATCGACGGCCGGTTCTTCCGTACTCGGAATCGGTACTACAGGTCGCTCCGGACTACGAACGCGGGGAGGAACTACCAGGTGTGGTGTCGCTACTACACTGAGCAGTTGCAGCGGGCCTACAAGCTCGCGGTGAATCGAGCAGACCTGCGGCCGCTTCTCGAGAAGTTCTCACGCAACAGCACTCGCTCTGTCTTGGAATGGTGTCTCTCGGGAGATGGCGGCTGGTTTAGTCGCTCGGATTTTCCGAATCCGAAACGATACAGTCAGCCGGCACTGACGAGCTCTCTCGCGGAGCTCATGAAAGCGGGCGCGTTGGATGGCCGAGGCCAGAAACGAGGCCGGGAATATCGGCTCTCCACCGAATTCTTGCGTAAAGTCTACGGCCGAGAATTGCTAGCCGAGTAGCAAAAGGAGCGAATATTGATACTGGAAATATGATTATTGACCGGGCAACGTCGATTCGTGAGGCCCGGAGAGAGCTTCCACCGGCCTGATTGATTTAGGCTGAATTCGATGTAATGGCTGGACTAGTTCTCAGTCCCGGAAGGAGGGTTCGGGCCTGCG
>CAYOUM010000150.1:0-547 GCA_964407185.1 uncultured Methanomassiliicoccales archaeon
AACCGTTCCCGCGATGGCGAGGCGTCGGAGATCCGATCCTGCACGCGGCGTCGCATGACCGGGCGTCAGGATTTCACGAGCTTCAGGGCGCGGGCCAGGTCGCCCTGCGCGCTCCCGAAATCTCGCGATGTCATTCGGCTCGGGTCAACGAACTCGAGCTTCGCGAACCAGGGCGGCGCCCGAGGGATCTTCGCGAGTTTTACGTCATAGACGAAGCACAGGTCGTAGTGCATTTTCCCCGGGTACCAGTCGCTCGGGTCGTAGAATCCAAAGTCCTTCTGGCGGATGACCGTCCACCGCTTCATGCCGAGCATGTCCCGCATGACTCGCTGAAGCGTGTCGTCGGGCCCCTCGCCTTCATACAGGTACGACGCGGGGAACCGCCATAGGCGGAACTCATTCTCGCGCTCGTCGCGCGAATACACGGAGAAGTTTGGTTGCCACTCCGTCTCCCAGCGCTGGTGCGGTTTCGCAACGCCAAGGAGGACTTTCCGCCCGGACTTGATGATCGCAAACGACGAGGCGCAGAATCCAGCCTCGGGCATGC
>CAYOUM010000150.1:557-2397 GCA_964407185.1 uncultured Methanomassiliicoccales archaeon
GATCGGTATTAGACTCGCGCGGTGGCGAAGTCGAAATGAAGCGCGTCGCCATGGGCCACCCGTGGCGATACCAGACCCTGAGGCCGTCTACGTTGCATCCGACATTGGCGGTCGCTGGGAGATGGAGGACGCACACGTCCTCGATGTCGTATCCATCCGTCCTCTCAAGGCCCTTGGTGGCGTATTCGATGGCCATGGCGGCGCAGCCGTGGCGGAGCTGGCGGCCCGCCGGCTGCCGGAGCTGTTTGCAACTTCCTTCCCTCAGGGTCCGGAAGCCGCATTTCGTGCCGCGTTCGCGGGAATTCATCGAGAGGCGCGGGGTCTGCGGGGCGGCGCCGTCGCGGCTACATTCTACATCGAGAATAGGGAAATCACCGTGGCGAATGCGGGAGACGCGCACATCGTCGCCGTATCCGGCGATACGGCAGTTCGTCTGACGGAAGATCACCGGATCACAAACGAGGTCGAGTTGAAGCGCGTCATCACGGCGGGTGCGACGATCTGGGGCCCGTATGTGTGCCTTCCTTCGGGGACCGGCATCATGCCGACCCGCACGCTTGGCGATCACGAATTCGAGACCGTGGGCGTATTGTCACAACCGGCCATGTCGACCCATGCCCTCCAAGAGGGATTCCTTGTTGCGGCGTGCGATGGGCTCTGGGACGTGATGGAGCCGACGGAGATGCCGCGTTTGCTAAAAGGGATCTCCTCCGCGAAGGACGTCGCCGGGGCCCTTGCCCACGAAGCCCTTCACGTCCGGCGGACGACGGATAACCTCACGATTCTCGTCGTCCGGGTCCCTTGAGCTACGGTTTCCTCGCCGCGAGTACGACGCTCTCCGCCCCGAACGTCTTCGTGATCCGCTTCGTGCTCTCCGAGCTCGACTTCGAGAAGTAATCCATCCGCTTCACGACCCGGAGGTCCTCGAAGCCCGCGGCACGGATTGTCTTCATGTAATCCGCCTCGACGGCGGCACCGCCGATGCAGTCCGCCCACAGCTGCGGGTTGATCCCGCACACGGCGCCGACGTCTTCCTGGACGACGATGTCCGCAAGCTGCAATCGCCCGCCCGGCTTCAGGACCCGGAAGATCTCCTTGAACGCGGCGGTCTTGTCGGGCACGAGGTTCAACACGCCGTTGCTCGTGACGACGTCGACGCTCTTATCAGGCTGGGGAATCTGTGTCGCCTCCCCCTCGAGGATTTTCACGTTCTTCGCGCCCATTGTCTCGATGTTCGCGCGCGCCTTCGCAATCATCGCGGGCGTGATGTCGAGACCGTACACCTGCCCCTTCGGCCCCGTCTTCAGGCTCGCGTATAGCACGTCGGTCCCGGATCCGGATCCAATGTCGAGCACCGTGTTGCCCGGTCGGATCGAGTTCGTCGCGAACGGGTAGCCAACGCCCGCGAACGATTCGACAGCGGTGGGTGGAAGCTTCCGGATATCCTCATCTGCATAGCCGACGAACTTCACCGCCTCGAATCCATGCGGGAAGTGATACGCCTTGTCCGGCCGCGTGGCGACCTCCGTGTACAGGTTCTTCACGGCCTCCGTGATGATCGGCTTCAAGTCTGCGACGCCGGAGATACGGGCTTCAGGCGGCACGTGAGACACCTTCACGAGTTCGAGCGGGAGCTTGTCGAGTGCGATGAGCTTTGTCACCAAGAACGAGGTGTTCGCGCGTCGTCGCTGCTCGAGCAGTCCAGCGCTGGCAAGTGTCCGGAGCCTGGCGGCCGCGTCCGCATCCGAGATTCGGAATACAACGGCGATCTCGTGCGGGTGAACCAGTTTCCCCCGGTTCCGCTCCATGTACTCGACGATGTCGGTGGGCATCCGCTTCG
>CAYOUM010000150.1:2418-4049 GCA_964407185.1 uncultured Methanomassiliicoccales archaeon
TCCTTCCCGCCCGCCTCGATGCGGAGCGAGAGGAAGTTCACGCCACTGTGGGCCATCATGTGTCGGTCTTTTTCGAACGCGGCATGGACCGCGGGCGACGCCATGTCGCGGGGCAGGCGATCCCCATCGAGTCCCACCTCCTTTGCGAGACGGACGAAGTCGTCGGTCGTGCATTCCAACCCCTCGAGCATGAACGCCTCCATCATCCGCCGCATGTAGCGCTCCGCCTTTGCGCGATCCTGTAGTTCAGCCGCCTTGAAGGCGCGGCATGCGGGATACGTGGAGGGCGTACGGAGGATGTACGCTGGGTCCACGGGCATCCCCGTCATCCGGATCGATTGCCGGACCCAGTCCACCGTGGTGTGCTTGTCCACGCCGTAGTCGTGCATCCATTCCTCGAGCTTCTCGAACGTCCCGCCCATCCGATACTCGATTTCGACGCCGTCCCCGTAGACCTCCTTGAGTCGCTGCAGGACGGGCTCGAGACCCCAGCTCCACCAGCACCACGGGTCCGCGAAGTGCACGATCTTGATTGGCGGGCTTGGCAAGAGGTTCCCCCCGGGCATACCCTGAGAGCCTTTCAGCGTTGTGCCCCCTCGAACTCCTTTGCCCTCCTCTTTAGGGACCCGAGGGCGGACAACACGCCTTGTCGAGCGGCAAATCCGCCCAGGAGTTTCAGGTCCATGCGGTCCTTCTGGCGCAGGTAGATCGCCATTGCGTCTTCGATATCCTGCTCGCTGCCGAACTTCAACTTCATGACGACCGTGTGCTCCGGTCGAGCGATCGGCAGATCGACGCCGCGCGAGCGAACACTGACTCGGTATCGAAGGGCGTGTTGGGCCGACGCAGAGGCGGCGGAGGAGGGGTAAATCCTGTACTCCGACCTCGTGTCGTCGATCGTGCAATGCTCGCCCTCCGAAAGAGCCGCCCTGAGGTCCGGTTCCGATGCTCGAAATCCCCGGCGGTGCAGCTCGGAGAGGAGCCCGGGGACATCGGCCCCGCGGAACGCCACGAGCACATCGACGTCCTCCGTCGTCCGCCGGCGGCCAAACGCGATGACGGCAATTCCGCCGACGAAGACGTGATCCACACGTGCCGCTTTCAGGGCCCGCTCCACGGCCCTAACGACGGCGTCGTACGAGCGACGCCTCCGCGGCATCGCTTAATCTCCTCGCGGATTCGATCAACTCAAAACCAATCTCGAGGCTCTCCTCGGGGGACAGGTGGCGGTCTCGAATCGCGGATCGGGCGAGTGCCTTCAGGCGGTACTCATCCCGTTTCACACGGACGGCGTCGCGCAACAACCCTACGGAGGAGATTGGCGTATTTTAGGGTTACCCGAGGAAGGGCGAAGTGGCGACCGGGCTTCCGGGCCATGGAGCGGGTCACGCGATGGCGCGGCGCGATTGTCACGGAGATGATTGCGCGCGCTGAAATCCCGCCAGGGGCGCATGCGGTGGAATCAGGGTTCCCGCCCAAACCGCTCGTGAGCGAGGCGCGTGCCCGCGGCTTCTCAATCAACGAAAAGGGTCCGGGCCTTCTAGGCTCGGTGAAACTCTTCGAGAAACTGCGCGGGGCTCCGGATTTGCATGGGTCCCACGTTAAGGAGGACCAAGAGGTCGTCATCGCCC
>CAYOUM010000151.1:0-3987 GCA_964407185.1 uncultured Methanomassiliicoccales archaeon
TGACATCGCTCTCACACAGCGAAGGTCGCCGGTTCGAATCCGGCCGAGCCCATTGATCCTCGGGTCGATTCACGAATCCTTCGGAAGGCGTGCCTAGGCCCCTGGCACCGCCTTGACCTGTTCCACACCCGCGACGGGCGGGTCTCGGAGCAACGTCCCAATTGCGATCGTTGTCGCAACGGCTCCGATGAGGTTCGCGAGGATCGGAAGCCCGTAGCCAAACGTGTCGTACAGAAGTCCCCCGAGAAAGGGTGCGGGGAATGCAACAAGGCCGCGAAAGGCGGCGAGCCCTCCGAGCACGCGGCCCCGCTCCTCCATTGCGGTCCAGTTCGCCAGGTACGTTTGGATGGCGGGCACCCACGTGGCGGCGGTGAGCCCGCCGAACACGCTGACGATGAGGAAGTGCTCGAGCCGAGTCGAGAAGATCCAACCGAGCATGATCGGGATCCCGAGGGACTCCGAGAAAAGGATCGACCGCTTTGGGCCGAACCGATTCACGAACACCGCGGTGGGCGGGAGGAACACCGCGAAGCACAAGGACCACACTGCACCGACGGCGGCGAGTTCCGTGTTCGAGAAGCCGAATTCCTGGCGGAGGAGGCCATAGATGATTATCGCGGCAAGGCCCCAGGCGAACGCGTCCATCGCTGAAATCACGTAGAGCCCGCGCACCTCACGGACGGGGCGGATTCCGAGCCCGAGACGTTCCCGCCAAGGCCTCCGCTCCGATTTCCATCCCGCAACCGCCGCGGTTTCCCGGAGGAAGGTGGTGAACAGCGCTAGGTTGACGACCTCGAACCCGAGGGCGATCCCGAACACGGCTCCGTATCCGAGGCGGTCTGCGATGATTCCCCCCGGCACCGCGAGGATGGCACCCGGGAGAACCCAGAAGAACGCCGTCGTTGCATACGCCCCGGCCCGCCTCTTCGGATCGACGGACTCTGCGACGGCCGACGTGAGGGCGGGCGAGGAGATCAGGGCGAGGGCCATGAGGAGGAATCCGGGAAACACGAGGGCGGGCAATGCCCACGTCAGGGTCGGGGAAACCGCGGCGACGACGAGGAGCGCCAATCCTGCGATTGTGAGCGCGCTTCCGAGGATGGCCATAGGCCGCCGGCCGCGGGTGTCTGCAAGATATCCGCCGAGGGGCTGGACGAGCGAGCCCACGAGGCCACCAATACGGCTCGCAAGCGCCTGGATAAGCCCAACGGTTGTCAGGCCAACGCCGAAGCTCAGGACGAACGGCTGGAGGACGATCGCGAGGATGCCCTGATACATTCCCGCGAGGAAATTCGCCGCGGAGATTGTGCGGACGTTCCCCTTCGGCACCCACGGGCGGCGTTGAATTGCGCCGAGCACGGGCGGCGGCGATGAAGCCCGTGGGGCATAAAGTGGCGGACTTCGCATTCCGCTAGCGCGCTCAGATGAAAGGGGTACACACCGGCTCGCCCGCTGTGAGACCGCAATCTCTTTGCTGCCCTCCTCCGTCTGCACGTGCGTGAAGAAGCAGCAGCTCGAAATCCTCCTTCAGCAGGTAAGGCCGCATCCGCATCCTGCGTCCGAGCTCGAGCAGTATTCGACCCCCGCCCAGATTGCCGCGGACCTGTTGTGGTTCGCCCATGCGCAGGGGGACATCGTCGGAAAGAGGGTTGCCGACCTCGGATGTGGGACCGGGATCCTCGGGATCGGTGCAAAGCTGCTCGGTGCCGCGGAGGTCGTCGCGGTCGACATCGACGGGGCCGCGCTCGCGGTCGCGACGCAAAACGCTGTGAGACTGAAGGTCACCCTCTCGTTCCTGGCGATGGACGTGCGGGAGTTCGCGGGCTCCGTCGACACCGTCCTGATGAACCCACCCTTCGGAGCACAGAACCCGCACGCGGACATTCCGTTCCTCGAGCGAGCTCTTGCCGTGGCTCCCGTGGCGTACACGTTCCACAAGGCAGAAACGGAGCCGTTCGTTGTCCGCAGGGTCGAAGAGTTCGGCGGCAGCGCCACACACCGAAAGGACTACAGGTTCCCGATCCCGCACAGCATGCCGTTCCATCGGGAGGAGGTGCGGGAGGTTCCCGTTGTCTTGCTCCGCATCACTCGCCGGCGGTGAGGGCGAAGTTCTCTTCTGACAAACTATAAAGCAAAGGGAGCAACTCGCTCCCTCCCAAGGAGACGAGGCGATTGTTCGAACGGAAGATCGTTCTGCCCGGCGACGCCATCGCCGCCACGGAAGAGTATGAGGCCGGCGAAGGGACGTACGAGAGCGAGGGCCACATCTACGCGGCGATGCCGGGCCTCCTCGATCTCGACGGCGAGAACTTTGTGGCGCGGGTGCGGCCGTTCAACCCTCCCGCGGAGCTGAAGGTCGGGGACCTCGTGTATGGCGCGGTCGAGCAGATCCGGCCCTCCATGGCGGAGGCGAACGTCGTCGCCGTTCATGGCACGCGGCGTGAGATCACCGGCGAGACGGAGGGATCGATTCACGTCTCAAAGATTTCGACGGAGTATGTCGATGACATCCGGAACGCATTCCGCCTCGGAGACATCATCCGCGCGAAGGTGATCCAGGTCCGGCCGTCCCTCCAGCTAACCACAGCGGAGCCGAACCTCGGCGTCGTCAAGGCGATCTGCAGCCGTTGCCGCGGTCCCCTCGAGGCTCGGGCGGGCGGATTGTGGTGTCCTCGCGACGAACAGGCGGAACCCCGAATAGTCGCCGCGGACTACGGGGAACTCCGTCTCTCGGTTCCCGCGAAGGAACTTGGGGCGGGCACAGTGATGATCGCGCCCCCGGGAGAAGGCGAGCGAAGGGACCGTGGCGGCGGTCGGCCCCGCGGGGGCGGTGGTCGCGAGCGGACCGGGCCCCGTGGAGGTGACCGAGGCCGTGGACGCGGCGGCGGAGGACGAGGACGCGGGGGCGCTCGGCGCGGTGGCGGCCGGCCCCGCTATCCGTGATTCGTCGTCGAAATTGATTCCCTCCATCAAGAACCAGTCCCGAGAATCTGAACCGGGACGCGCATGCAAAGTGATATGAACCACGCGGAGATTTGTATCGTTGTAGGCGCTCAATGCCCGAATCGAGCGAGGAGCTCATGCAGGAGGTCCGGCGACTTCGGACCGAAATCCAGCAGCTCCGCGAAATCGTGAACGCGCTGTTCAACGCGGTTTTCGAGGATTCGGACGAGGAGTGGGAGTCAGCGCCGGACCGGGACGACCAGTTCCGACTCTACAACTAGACTCCCCCACTGCGAGAAGCGTGTTGCGGTCGCTTCCACATGCCGAGGCATCTTTATCGCGTGATTCGATACGCGGACCCATGCGCGACGTCCTTGATCTCGTGGCGCGCCACAACGAGTGGCGCCTCAACCGGTGCCTGAACCTCGTGCCGTCGGAGAACGTGACGAGCGAACAGGTGCGTGCGATCCTGGGCTCGGACCTTGCCCACCGATATACACTGCCCTGGGGCCAAGAATGGCAGGGATATTTCGTTGAGAACTCGTATCGGGGGACGCGGTATCTCGATGAGATTGAGGCTCTTGGCGAGCGACTCGCGCGGGAGGTGTTTTCCGCCCGCCACGCGACCCTGAAGCCGCTCAGCGGCCACCTCGCCGGAATGCTGACGCTCATCGCGACCTGCCGCCGTGGGGACGCGGTCCTCGTCCTCGACGCCCGCCACGGTGGCTACGACGGATACCAGCCCGATGCGATGCCGGCGATGCTCGGCCTCCGAGCGGGCTTTCTTCCGTTCGACGAGTCAACGTGGACAATCGATGCCCCGCGTGCGGCGGACAGGATCCGAGAGGAACACCCGAGACTCGTCCTCATCGGCGGGAGTTTCATTCTCTTCCCGCACGACCTTGGGCCGCTCCGGCGTGCGTGCGACGACGTCGGCGCTCGGATCGCATACGACGCCAGCCACGTGCTCGGCCTCATTGCGGGAGGCGAGTTCCAAGACCCGCTCGGGGAGGGTTGTGACCTCCTGTTCGGAAGCACGCACAA
>CAYOUM010000152.1:0-3949 GCA_964407185.1 uncultured Methanomassiliicoccales archaeon
TCCGATCAGACTCTAAGTCCCGGCGAAATTGATCGAGAGTTCCGCACGGTGCACGCGGTGACATTCGGCAGGGCGAGCGACCCGACTGGAAAGCCTCACAACGCACTCCCTTGGTCGATCGCTCCTCCATCGAAACCATTATGTATTGCGAAACCGCATCGACAAGAGGGGTTCGCGATGGATGAAGTGAGGCGGGTTATGAGGCTTGTTCCACTAGTTGCCGTACTGTTCGCCCTGGCCCTGGGCACCATGCCGGCGAACGTCCTCGCGGTGTCCGACTACGTGCGGGTAGCACCGGATGGCCAGGTGAGGACCTTGGAGGGGTCGTTCGGCCAAGTGGAAGCCCTGGTTCCGGGGTTTGGAGGCATGTTCCTCGACGGAGACACCCTCAAAATTTACCTGACGAACCCGTCGCAAAAAGCGGCGGCGATCAGGGCGATCTCAGCGGTCTTCGGAGTGGAGCGCATTCCGGTAGGGGGCGTCCAGGTCCTCCAAGCCACGTACGGATTCGCGCAGCTATCGCAGTGGCACAACCGTATGGGGGTCCTGTTCCAAATCTCCGGCGTCATCCTAACCGACATCGACGAATCCGCGAACCGGCTGAAGGTGGGCGTGGTCAGCTCGACGCACTTCGTCGTCGTCGAAGTGCAGTTGGCCCGACTGGGCATCCCGCGCGGCGCGGTTGACATCGTGGTCATGGAGCCCATCGTGTTCGCCGCCACGCTCCGCGACCGGATTCGTCCAATCGAAGGCGGCATCCAGATTGCGTTCGGTGTTTATGCGTGTACCCTCGGATTCAACGGTATCCGCTCGAGCGTCGAAGGCTTCGTCGTGAATTCCCACTGCACGGACAAGCAGGGCGGGGTCGAGGACACGAAGCACTACCAGCCCACCGTGGCGACGGACAACTTCATCGGCACGGAGATCGCGGATCCGCTGTACACGAAGGAGAAGTGTCCCCCAGGTACGAGGGGCAAAGTTTGCCGCTACAGCGACAGCGCGTACGACCGGCGGGACTCTGGGGTCACGGCCAACCTGGGCTTCATCGCTCGACCCGATGGCGTGAACACGGGGTCGCTCACGATCGCGGGTACGTTCCGGATCGTCAGCGAGGGACCGTCTGTGAAGGGAGACGTCGTCAACAAGGTCGGCCGGACGACGGGCTGGACCCAGGGCAAAGTCACGGACACGTGTGTGAACGTCAGCGTGCTCGGCTCCAGGATCATGCAGAGGTGCCAAGACATCGTGAGCGCTGGCGTCGGCGGCGGAGATAGCGGGTCGCCGGTGTTCGCGCTTGCGAGCGGGGATGACGTCCAGCTGCGCGGCATCCTGTGGGGCGGGAACATGAGCGGAACGGTCTTCGTCTACAGCCCGATTGCGAACATCGAGCGGATCGACGAGCTGGGGCCGATCACGACGTGCGCCTCGGGCTTCACCTGCTGAGGGACGGCCCGCCAAAGGAGAGGGCTCGGACTCAACTGCAAACCGCACCGGGCGAAATCTCTTCGGCGGCTCGGATGCCTGCCCAAGGACTGGGGCGCGCTCAATCCGAACCTTTAGGGGACGTGGTGAGCTGAGCGTGCGAACGCGGGACGCATGCCGCGTATCCTCCTTGCTCCATTTTCGGCCGAGTCCAGGCTTCCGCAGGCGGCTCAGACTTGATACGCGTGCGCCGGAACAAGTACCTACATGTCTATAGCGAAGATTTCGATGACCTGCCAGTTGACGCTGTGCAGGTTTTCCGCGCGACCGTCGAAATCGTCGTTAAGGTAATCGGCCAAGAGGTCGAGAATGGAAAGCTTAAGCTGTCACCGCAACTCATCAAGTATCTGGAAAAATAGTGACGTGGAGTTTCGGTAAGTACTCACACTCAATCATAAGTCGAACGCGGCGACCGTCAACGGGTAAGATGCGCGGACCGGGCGGATCAGTTTTCAGCCGGCGTGTCGGCTCTTCTGATCCAAGCCCGGAGGAGGCTCCGGGTCCAAACTCGTTTCGTGCTGCCGACGGGAAGCTCTACGTGGTGAAGGCCGAGCCGACGCGACCGCCGAAAGGCTCC
The DNA here is from genome assembly GCA_964407185.1 of uncultured Methanomassiliicoccales archaeon. Lineage (GTDB taxonomy): Archaea > Thermoplasmatota > Thermoplasmata > RBG-16-68-12 > RBG-16-68-12 > EA-19. Next base: position 2,060 of record CAYOUM010000152.1, read on the forward strand.
GAACGGGATCAATGCGAATCGGTATGTTTGGCATCGAGCCGTCCGCTTCGAGAGTGAAACGACCGTTGCCGCGAATCAACAAAAATGAAGAAGAGAGAGCGGGAATTCCCGCCCTCGTGAAGGGACAGAGCCGGGATTCGCACCTAGATAAGCCTTGACATCAATATCAACTGGATTTATCGACAGAATAGGTCCGTCCGGATTTGAACCGTACGATGATTGTGGGTGGCGGGACAGTCGAACTACCGACCGTCCCCCGGACGCACATTCATGAGCGGCGAGGAGAGGGCACTCTCCCGCCGACTTCGTGTACGATTTTCGCATGCGACGCGTGATACAAACTTGAAATACCGTCGCCCCATCCGCACCCCGTTCCCCATGGAGGGGAGGGACGCCATGCCCGTGAAGATGAAGGCCGCCGTGAAGCTGAAGCCCGCGCCGAAGAGCACGGAAATCCGCCCGATTCCAACACCGCAGCCGCGCCCGGACGAGGTGCTCATTCGCGTGACAATCTCTTCCATCTGTGGAACAGACGTCCACATCTACGATTGGGATGCGTGGGCTGCGAAGCGGATCAAGGTACCTCTCGTCCAGGGCCATGAGTTTGCGGGCGAAATCGAGAAAGTTGGATCGAACGTGACGGGCCTAAGGAAGGGCGATTACGTGAGCGCGGAGGGTCATATCGCGTGCGGGCGATGCACGATGTGCCGCACGGGGAACGCGCACGTGTGCAAGAACGTCTCGATCATTGGGATTGACCGCGATGGGGCCTTCGCAGAGTATCTCACCGCGCCCGCATCGAACGTGATCGTGAACGACGACGACCTCCCGCCCGAACTCGCAACGATCCAGGACCCGCTCGGCAACGCGGTATACACCGTGACGAACGCGAACGTGCCGGGGAAAACCGTTGCGATTTTCGGCCTTGGGCCGATTGGTCTGATGGCGGTTGCCCTGTGCCGCGCGATGGCGGCCCGCAAGGTGATCGCAATCGGGAGGAAGAACCGGTACCGGATGGACCTCGCGAAGAAGGTTGGGGCCCAGCTCGTCCTTCGCTCGAGCGAGACCCTCATGGACGAGATCATGGACGCAACCGCCGGGGAGGGCGTCGAGGAGACCCTCGAGTTTTCCGGCAGTGAGGAGGCCGTGCAGCAAGCGATCCAGATTACCCGCTCGGCGGGCGGAATTCACGTCCTCGGGGTGTTCCCAAGAGACCTGAAGCTCGACATCTCGACGTTCGTCACGAAGGGCCTTTCCATGTACGGGATTCACGGGCGGCTGATGTACAAGACGTGGGTCCAGATGGGTGGGCTCCTGAAGAGCGGAAACCTAAACCTGAAGCCGATCCTCACGCACAGATTCCCGCTCGACGATTACAACGAGGCGATGGAGGTCATGCGAAGCGGGAACTGCGGAAAAGTTGCATTCCCGATGGAGGGCTGATCATGCAGGCGGTGACGAAGCGAGACCCTGTGGCCTGGATGCGGGAGGAATACGAGCGGCTCGTCGCCCAGAGCTTGGACTGGAAGCTACGCGTCCTCCAAGGGCCGTCCGCGCCGCGGAGCCGTGTGGACGGCAAAGAGGTCATCATGCTCTGCTCGAACAACTACCTCAATCTCTCGAATCATCCGAAGGTGAAGCGCGCGGCACGCGAGGCCGTGAAGACCCATGGCGCGGGGAGCGGGAGCGTCCGCCCGATCGCGGGGAACCTGGACCTCCATGAAGAACTCGAGCGCCGGATCGCCCGGTTCAAGCGACGGGAGGCCGCGCTGTTCTACATGAGCGGGTTCGCTGGAAACGCGGGGCTTATTCCACAGCTCGCGGGCGAGGGCGACGCGATCTTCACGGACGAGCTGAACCACGGGAGCATCATCGACGGCGTCCGGCTCA
>CAYOUM010000153.1:0-3940 GCA_964407185.1 uncultured Methanomassiliicoccales archaeon
CTGAACTCGCACAGCGGACGGAGACGTTCCGCGCCAGTGAGGCAACTCGCACCGCCTCCTTGAATCAGCGGGAGGCTTCTGTGTCCGCCTCTGAGGCAGATGTGAGAAAGCGGAAGGAGACATTTGAACGGGATTCGGCGATGAAACAGGCGGATATCGACCGGTGGAAGCGCGAAATCAAGGAACGAGAGCAGAACGTATCGAATCGTGAGACCGCCGCCCAGACCCTTGCGGAGGAAACGGAAGCGAGAGTGCAAGAGGTCCGGCAACTTCATGATGACCTTGCGAGACGGGAGGAGAACCTTGCGCGCGGACGGGCGGAGCTCGACCGGGCCGTCGCCGACCTCGCAGCACGCACGGAGGCGTTCCACGCATCGGAGGCCGCCCACGTGGCCGCGCTGGACCAGCGGGAGTCGTCCCTTGCGGCGGGAGATACGGACCTGAGGAACCGGCGGGCCACCTTCGAACACCAAGCTGCGGCGGTTCAGACGAAGCTAGACGCACGCGAGAGTGAGGTTGTCCGAAAAGAGACCGCACTTAACGAATTCGAGGCTCGTCTCCGGGATGAGCAGAGCCGTGTGTCCTCGCAGGCCACTTCTGTTCAGGACCTCCAAAAGCGTCTCGACGAGGAGCAAGCGAATCTCACGCGGGAGCGTTCCGCAACGGAGGGCGCCCGCGTGGAATATGAACGGATGGCGAAGGAAGCGGAAGCGCTGACAAAGAACCTCAACGTGGAGTTGCCGCGGCGCGCGGACGAACTTCGGACGTGGGGGGGACAGCTGGCTGCCGCGCGCACCAAGTTTGACCAGGATCGAGTTTCCGTTGAAGAAACGCTCGATGAGAAAGCCCGAATCCTGCAGGATTCCGAAAGGCAAATCGGAGAAGAGCGTGCGCGCCTTGAGACTCTCAGGGGAAAGTCCCTCGAGGAGCAGCGATCCTCCGAGGCGCGCGCAGGCCAGCTCGCACAGCGTGAGGGACTCCTGGACAAGCGCGCGATGGAACTTCGCAAGCTTGAGGACACCTTGAAGGCGAACCGTGAGGCAGCGGAGGCCGCGACCGCGGCGGCGGCGGAGGCGCGACGGCGGTTCGACACGGAGGTCTCCGATTTCCAGAGAAACCGCGACCGAGAAGTGGCGCGCCTCGAGGAAAGGAAGGCATCCCTCGATGCCGCTGAAAGGCAGCGGGAGAGAGCCGGACAAGAGATCGAGCGCCGCCAGAGGGAGGGTGAGACCCGGGAACAGGCCATTGCGGCCCGCGAGGCGGCCGTCCGTGCCGAGGGAGAAAAGGTTTCCCGCATTCAGGCGCAAATCCAGGAACGAGAAACGCTCGTCACGATGCGGGGCGTTGAGCTGTATAGCGCAAGCCGCGATCTCACAACACACGAAGCGAAACTGAAGGACCGCGCGGCGGAACTTGCACGGCTCGAGGAAGCCCAGAGGATGAAGGCAGAGGAGATCACCCGGCGACTCGCGGGTCTGGCGGCGAAGGAAGAGGAAGCGAGGAGGGAGCGGGCGGTGATCGATCGCGAGCGGGCGCAATTGCAGGCCCTTCAGGCGGAATCGTCCGCAGCGAAGGCCACGCTACACCAAAAGGAAGCGGACTTGGGCGCAAGAGAAAAACGACTTTCCGGCGGGACGGAGGAAGTCACGAATCTTCGATCGTCGATCGCAGCAAAGGAAGATGCCCTTGCCCGCCGCATGAGAGAGCTCGATGCTCGGGATGCGGAGCTCCGCTCCCTAGGGATCCGTCTCGATGCGCGTGCGAAGGAACTTGAGCAATCGTCCGCATCGACTGAAACAACCCGTGCAGCCGCCAATAAAGCGGCTCAGGATCTCGAGCAAAGACAACGGGAAATCGACCAGCACATCAAATTTCTCCAGAAGAGGGCCGTCGAGGCAATCGACAAAGAGGAACGACTCCGTGCGCACGAGAACGCCATCAAAGAGAGGGAGGACATCCTCGATGCGCGGGCAGAGATTCTTGACATGAAGGACCGCCAACTCGAAACAGATCGGGGCGAGATCGAGAAGGAGTGGCGGAAGCTCCTCCAAGAACTGGAACGTCTGTTTGAGGAGAAGCTGATGCTGGGGAAGAAGACAACTGCGGCCGATGCGGGCGACATCAAGGCGTGGACGGAGGACATCGGAAGGCAAATGAGGGGCCTCCAGCGACACGCGTCCGATCTCCTCGACCGCGAGGAGAAGATACGGCAGCGAGAGGACGAACTCCGCAACGAAGAGGAGAGTCTCAAGACTCTCAAGGCCACCGTGAAACCTTCAAAGCACTGACGTGCCAGCCTCATAGCGTAGTCGATTCCAGACAAACGAGAAAGTGATCCTCATTCGGGCGGGAAATGGCTTTAAGGTCGGCCTCCGATAGGACTCCAATGCTTCGCGACCGGGTTGGCGCACTGCACACTAGGCTCGCTGCGAAACCCGAATTCCCGACGCAGGGGCGGACGCTGTTCATCGACCTCGAGCGGCGGGAAGTCCGGACCGCGTACACCCCGAAACGCGTTATCGACTGTTTCCTGGGCGGGCGCGGGGTCAACATGTTCTACCTCGCGAATCTTCTCGATCCCTCCCTTGATCCCCTGAGCCCAGAAGTTCCCGTAATTTACGGCGCGGGGATCGCAACCGGCATCATCCCGAGCGCTTCGCGCGGGAATTTGACCACCTGGTCCCCGGACAGCCGGATCCTCCTCGACTCGAATGCCGGGGACTACTTCCCCTCGTTTCTCAAGCTGAACGGGATTGACCACCTCGTCCTGTACGGTCGCGCCCCAAAGCTAACGCTCCTCTCGATCACGGCCGGCGAGGTCAAGTTCCACGATGGAACGCCATACGAGGGGATGGACAACATCGACCTTCGACATCGCATCGCGCAGGACTTCAACGGCCGCTGGGGCGGGGACCTCGCGATGATCAACACCACGCATGCCGGAGAGCTCGGCGTCCGGATTGCGGGCGTCATGGCGGGGCCAAAGTCGAGCCACGCGCGGGGCGGCGGCGGCGCGAAGCTCGGGTCCATGAACCTCAAGGGAATCGTATGCAAGAACCTCGTCCGCCTGGAGTACGCCCGCCCGGACAAGGTCGGGCCTACGAACAAGCGAATCGCGACCTTGTTCATGGAAACCGGTGTTGCGAAAATCCTGCACGAACGGGGCACACCGTTTCTGTACAAGCCGTCCCGCCAGATCTGGGCGATGGGGACGAAGAACAACCAGGAGACGGTGTGGGTCGAGGCCCTCGATTCGGAAAACTTCGATCCGTTCCGCTCCGGGATGACGGGATGCTTCCGGTGTCCCGTGAATTGCCGGCCGTTGAACGACGTGCGGTCGTTGTACCCGTCGGACCCGGATCTCGCATCCCTCGTGAAGCACGTCGACTCCCTCGGGTTTGATGGCTCGCGCTACCTCCACGGCGAAGGGCCGGAGTACGTTACCGTTGGAAAGCTCGGGCCGAACATCGGCATGACGAAACCGCAGATCGTGATCTATCTGAACAACATCTGCAACGACCTCGGGTTGGACACGGCCGCGCTCGGGGGGAACCTCTCCTGGGCGATGGAGCTGTACCAGAAGGGGCTCATTTCACGGGCGGACACGGGAGGCCTGGACCTTGCGTGGGGGAACTATCTCGCCGTCGCCGAATTGCTGTTCTTGACCGCCCGCAGGAAGGGGTTCGGACGCGCGATCGCGGCGGGCAGCAGCGCGGTCGAAGAGGGCTTCTACCCGCCGGACGCGCTGAAGTACAGAATGGCCGTAAAACGGATGATGCAGTCCGACCCGCACGATGCACGGATCCTCAAGGCGTTCGCCCTCGGCCTCGCGGTCGCAACACGCGGCTTCGACCATCTCCGGAACCGCGTCACCCTCGAGATCAACGCGCGCATCAACGACGATCCCGCCTACAAGGCGAAGCTGTACGGCGGTCATGTG
>CAYOUM010000154.1:0-3939 GCA_964407185.1 uncultured Methanomassiliicoccales archaeon
ATCGCTCAAGAAGGGAGGAAAGCTGGCGGTCGTCCTCTTTCCTTTGAGCATGTTCTTCTATGTCGGTTTTGGTCTGCCGGGGCCGGTGATCATAGGCCCGTTGCGATTGCTTCTGATCGCTTCCGGGTGGAAAGCTCTCCACTAGGGGTGGCTCGACGCGCTCTGAGGTCAGAGATTGAAACCAATCCAATGGGATGTTCCTCCATGAATTAACTTGGAACCTCCCGTTGACAGTCGCTAGTCCATTAGGCCCCAACTGCACAGCCAGCGTTAGTTCAAGTCCGTGGGGATTCGATCCTTCGTCCGTCACTTCTTCGGGAAGAACCTTCGGTAGGGGAGGATCATGCCCAGTAAGACGATGGGAAGGAGGAAGGGGGCGGAACGGGCGGGCGCTGGAACGGGCGATCCCGGCAGGACCTCGACCGTCGCGAAGGCGACCCACAGGACCGCCCCAAGGAGGGGAAGGAGCCACATGACGTACCACGCCCACCTCTGTCCTCGGCGGAAACCGGTTGCGGAGACGACGACGGTCAACACGAACATAAACAGCAAGTAGGTCCCGAGGAGTCGAACCGTGAAGTCAATCAGGTACGCGACGCGCGGCGTGGACAACTCGAGCTCACTCCACGTCTGTCCGGTCACGCTCGGGACGAAGTCTCCCCCCTCCCACGATGGGCCTCCCCCGACGATGTCGAGTTCGGCGAACCAGACTCCCAGGAGGCTCACCGCGAAGAGGATGACCCAAGCGTGCCTTTCGTAGGCTCTCCCGGCCACGACCTCACCGAGGGGGAAAGGCGATGGGTCCACTTCAAGCCGGCCGCCCAGGCTTAGCGGCGGAGCCAGTCAAAGTGGATTGGTGATTGGGAGCTGGTGTGGACAATCGTTAGACTGATTGTACCCGCAGTGGGAAGCAATATCCCGAACGCCGGAGATTCCCATCCGATGGACCTCGCCGACCTCGTCGACAAAGACATCGCGCTGACAGAGCGCGCTCTCGCAAAGATCTCCATCGCTCCGCCTGAGAAGTCCCACCTCCGGAAGGTCGCCGAGGACTTTCTCGCAATGGCTCGCGCGTACTACGACGATGCGAAGCACCTCCGCGGCCAGGGCGAACTCGAAAAGGCCCTCGCGAATGTCAACTACGCCCATGGCTGGCTCGACGCCGGTGCACGCATCGGGCTCTTCGACGTGGGCGGGGACGACCGACTCTTCACACTCGCGGAGTAGCAAAGCGCTAGGCTGCGCGCGCGCCCTCGTTGTCTACCCGGCATCGATACACCGTGCCAAAGCCACGGAGCACCGTCGCGACAATCTCCCCACCGGTGGCGAACAGAGAATGGCCGAGCATCGACATGCTCGCCCGGCCGTACGCCCGGACGGCCTCGATGCATTCCCGCACTCTTGGGGACACGATCCCCGCCTCTTGCGCGAACGTGCGGCCGAGGTCGAAGACCGAGTCGAGCGAGGGGTTCTTCTCGAAGGCGTCGAGGCAGCGCAGGCCCACGGCCCGGATCCGGTCCATGATTCCCGGGTTGCCGAGGACGTCCGCCTTCGCGAAGGGCGGCCCGATCGCGCACAAGAGGAGTTCCGCATCGACGGGGAATCGCTTCACGAGGCCATGCGGGGGCCCGCCAGGCCGGACGCGCAGGTCCATCCCGCCCACTGCCTGCGGCATTACGTCGCCGAGCCCCGTCCCGGATTCGACATCCGCCCTGTGTGCGATTCCGATGAGATCGTCCCGGCTGCGTCCGAAACCAAGCGCATCGTCGAGCGCGAGGACGCCGCTCAAGGCCCCCGCACCGCTCATCCCGAAGCCGTAGAAAATCGGCAACTGCACGGTCTGGAGCAGTCGAACTTCATACCCGCGATCGTCCAAGAGGAGCTTTGCGGCCCGCTCCGTCGTCGCCGCCTTTGCTTTTTCATCGTTGATGTACACCTCGATCGAGGGGGTGCGGGATTCCTTCGCCCGCGCGACCGTGTGGACGCCAAGCGTCGTGCACAGGCCGACGCCGCGGGACCCCTTCTTGAGGGGATCGGGGTCGTCGTACCCCACGAAAAAGGCCGTCACGTGGCCGGGGGAGAACGCCTCACCCTGGAAGGCCATGGAGCACGGCCCTCCAGATTCTCTCCGCGGCGGACGACTTCGATCCTTCGAACGCCTCAGATTTTCCCTTCCGATCGAGAATCAGAATGGAGGTCTTCCCACCCTTCACGCGGGATACATCGTTCGCGACGATGAAATCGAGATCCGCCTCTTTCAGGAGGGTGTTCGCGCGGTCCTTGAGTTCCGTCGCGGTCACGCCCGACTCAGCCTTGAAGCCCACGAGGACCCTCACACCCTTCCGCAGGGCGGGAAGCACCTTCGGCGTGGGCCGAAGATCGAGGCTTAGTTTCCCTTGACGGGATGGAATTTTTCCTGGTTCCTTCAGTGGTGCGAAATCGCTGATCGCGGCGGGGACGATGCAGATGTCGGCCTCGAGTGAGCCCGCCATCTGTGCCAGATCCGCTGTCGTCTCGAACGTTTTGGCGGGAGTGTAGTGCGGAGCGCGGACATGGTGGTGCCCGAGCCAAAGCTCCACATCGGCGCCTTTCTCGAACGCCGCCTTCGCGAGCTCGATGCCCGTCTCTCCGGTCGATCGGTTCGTCACGATCCGAACGTCGTCGATCGGTTCGATCGTGGAGCCCGCGACAATCACGACCCGTTTCCCGACGAGCTCCCGCGTCCCGAGGCGTCGAATGACGCGCTCAACAATCTCCTCGACATCCGCGAGCTTCGCCTTTTCCTCCTCCATTCTCGGCGCGACGAATTCGACGCCGTGCTTCTCGAGGGCTCGAAGATGCGAGGCGACTATTGGGTTCGCGTACATCGTTTCGTGCATCGCGGGGGCGATCATGATCGGGATCCCGGCGCCGAGCGCATTCTGTGCGAACGTCGTGACCGTCGTGTCGTCGATCCCCATCGCAATCTTCGCAATCGTGTTCGACGTCGCGGGCGCGATGAGGAGGAGGTCTGCGCGCCCATGGGTCCCGACGAGTTCGATGTAGGATACCGTCCCGTCGAATTTCGTGATCGGATTCTTCCCTGTCGCGAACTGCAGGGCATTCGGATGCAGGATTTCCATCGCATCCTTCGTGAGGACGGGGACGACCTCCGCGCCGTGGCGGATGAGTTCCCTCGCGAGCTTCACACACTCGACGGCGGCGATGCTGCCCGTGACGCCCAGGACAACGGTCTTCCCCTTCAGGGCTTCCGACTTTGCCATGTGGATTCTCTTCGCGGGGTGCACGGGCGCGACGATTCCACTGTGTTAATTTATACCTATGGCAGGAACAACGGCTCACAACCCTTAAGCGGATGCTGACGGCTTGGGGGCGTGGGCGGTTCCGATGGCCACCGCGCCGCCGTCCATGGGCATTATCAGGCTGGGGGGCCTTCTCATTGGCGTCCTGATTTTCGGCGGCCTCCTCGCATACGTCGTTGCTCTCGCTCTACCCACACCCGCCCCCTCGTACTCCCCGTACCCAGACAGTTGTCGGAACATGGTGCGAGCGCTCAGTCTCGTTTCAGCGGGCTTCATCGACGCCGCCGTCGCGGTGAGCGTCGCGTTTTCCTGGCATGTCGCTTTCGCTCGGCCGGACTTTGCGGAAGGCATGCGTCGAGGCCTCCTGGTCTTCGCCGCCGTGTTTCTCGCTGTGTGGTTTGTGGTCTCCTCTTTCGTCTTCAGTACTCTCCGATACCTGTGAGCCATGCCTGGCCCACAACTTCTTTCCGTGAAGTCAACCTTTTACGAAAGGGCGTGGTTGGCCGCGTGAGCCCGCCATGGACTACGAGGCCCTCCTGCAGGAACTCTTCCGTCTCGAGCGGTTCGGGATCAAGCTCGGCTTGGACACGATCACCGAGCTTCTCGGCTACATGGGGAACCCGCAGCGGAGGTTCAA
>CAYOUM010000155.1:0-3918 GCA_964407185.1 uncultured Methanomassiliicoccales archaeon
GCCAAGTATACGCTCACAAAGTCCCCGAGATAGAGTGTGCCCAGCATCCGTGCGAGCAGGGTCTCGCCGCGATCTCGGACCTCATGGATCGTCGTCCACCGCTCCATCAGATCGCGAGTTGCGTCGAGCCGACGTTGCATCCCTGGCGTCTCGTCGCGGTCCCGGAACAGGATCGGCAGAAACCGTTTCGCACTGGGGTCACCCCCCCAGCCCACTATTTCGTTGTGGTCCGCCTCCGGGAGGTCGGAGGCCCATGCGAGGACCTCCGCATTTTCGTTGAACTGCGTCTTCCATCGTCGGGCAACGGGGCCGTAGGGTGGCGCGGCGTAAACGATCGGGGTTTTCTGACTGATTCGAAGGGAAAGCGACTTCGCAGGGTTCGACCTCGTGGCCGTCGTGGGTCGATACTCCGCACGGACTCGAGCGAGGTGTGCGCCCGCCCGCTCCAGCTCGGCCTTCAGGTCCCCGTACACCCAGTCCTCTGTGATCGCGGGGAGGGCGGAAAAGAGGTACCCAAACGCACCTCTTGGCGGGAGCCGCGCGGGCACGAGGACCATCTTTGCGCCGCGGCGTTTGCACCACGACGCGAGCTCTCCTCCGGACGTGATCGCGACGACCTGGCAACCCTTCTTCGCCCCGTCGTTCGCCGCGGCGAGCGTTTCCTCAGTGTCTCCGGAATAACTCACCGCAATGAGGAGGTCATTCGGTGCCGCGGTGGGCGGCAGGGAATAACCACGGACGACCTCCAGCCCGATTTTCGATCGATCCGCAGCCCAGGAAACGAAAATGTCTCCTGCGATGGCGGACCCACCCATGCCGGCGATGAAGACGCGACTCGCGTCCCCCACCTCGATCTGAATCGATTCGGCGCCTCGGTAGCCGTCCGAGAGTTGCTCGGGCAGCGATTCCACAATCTTCAGCATTCCCGAGCGGTCCACCTTCCGGCACGCCGCGGGCTCGAGCATTGGGATCCGCACGCGAGAGCGGGAATAAGAATTCGCCTCCGCCCCGGCCGCTCGTGGCAACCAAGTTTATGGTAATTACAAGAAAGTTAATACGAACACCCGGCATCTTTGGGCACGTGAGGGCCTCGATTGAGGGGGCGCTGGATGCCCTCCGGAAGGGCGGGACTGTCCTCGTGTACGACGCGGACGGGAGGGAGGAGGAGACGGACATGGCCGTTGCCTCGCAGTTCGTGACGCCGACCGTGATCCGCACGCTGCGAAAGGAGGCAGGTGGCCTAATCTGCGTGACGGTCCCGGACGAAGTGCGCCGTCGGATCGGGCTTCCGTACATCGCGGACGTGTTTCGCGACGCGGCGGAGTTCTATCCCGTGCTCAAGCACACCGTCGCGGACGACATCCCATATGACAAGACATCGCCATTCTCGATCACCGTCAACCACAGGGACACATACACGGGCATCACGGACCGGGACCGGGCCCTCACAATCTCGCGGTTCGCCCAGTTAGTGGGGGAGGCGTTGCGCCGCGAAAACGGCTGGGCGCCCGCAGCGATGGGGGCCCAGTTCCGCTCGCCCGGCCACGTGCCAATTCTGAATGCGGCGGACGGGCTCCTCGCGAGACGACGGGGCCACACGGAACTCACAACGTGCCTCGTGACGATGGCGGACCTCGTCCCGTCTGCGACGATTTGCGAGATGCTCGGCGACGATGGCCGCGCCCTGTCGAAGGAAGACGCAAAGAAATATGCAGAAAGGCGAAATCACGTCATCCTCGAAGGACAGGACGTCGTCGAAGCATGGCGCGCAGGGTCCGGGTAATGGCGACGGGCGTGTTCGATCTCCTGCATCCCGGCCACATCGCTTTTCTGACGGAGGCGAAGAAGCTCGGGGACGAGCTCGTCGTCGTCGTTGCGCGGGACTCGACGGCGAAGCGGCTCAAGCACACGCCGATCACACCGGAGTCGAGCCGCCTCGAGATGGTCGGTTCGCTCAAACCGGTCGACCGCGCGGTCCTCGGAAACGAAGGGGACATCTACGACATTCTGTCGCAGATCCGGCCCGATGTCGTCGTGCTCGGGTACGATCAGGTCCACAACGAGAGAAAGGTCCTCGGAGAGTGCCGAAAGCGAGGTCTCCGGTCGACCCGGGTTGTGCGCCTTCCAAAGTATGAAGGCGACCTCGATGGGACGCGGAAGATCGTTCGCCGGGTCAGCGAGTGGCTCGCCCTGGAGGAGAAACTCCAGTCGGTCGAAGGATCGACGAAGGAACCCCCCTCGCGGGGCGGGCAATGAGGCAGAGGCCTCCCCATGAAACGGATCGGGATCGCCGACACGACGTTCGCGCGCTTCGATATGGCCGGCGCGGCGGTCGACGAGCTGAAACAGCAGGGAGGCGGGTTCACGATTGTGCGGTACACCGTACCTGGGATCAAAGACCTCCCCGCGGCGTGTCGGATCCTGTTGGACGAGCAGAAGTGTGACATCGTCATGGCCCTCGGCATGGTCGGACGGCAGCCGGTCGACAAGGACTGCGCCCTCGCCGCGGACTTCGGGCTCCAGATGGTGCAGACGACGACGGGGAAGCACATCCTCGGCGTGATGGTTCACGAGGACGAGACGAAGGACGAACGGGAACTCGCGCGCCTCTTCGATCGGCGGACGCGGGAGCACGCGGTCAACTGCTACGACCTTCTCTTCCGGCCTGAGGAACTCCGGAAGCGGGCCGGGACGGGTCAGCGGGAAGGCTTCGAAGACGCGGGCCGGCTGCGGGTGAAGTGACTGTGCGGCTCGTAATCGTCGCGGCGTCGTTCAACGCCGACGTGACGGACAAGATGGTGAAGCGTGCCCTGTCACGCGCCAAGGCAGTTGGTGTCGAGGTCGCGGAGGTCGTCCGGGTTCCTGGGACGTTTGAGATACCGCTCGTTTTGCACCGCCTTCTCGCTCGGGAGGACGTCGATGCGGGCGTGGCGATCGGCGCCGTGATCAAAGGTCAGACCCGGCACGACGACCTCATCGCACACTCCGTGGCAGCGAAGCTGCTCGACCTCCAGCTTGCAACAGGCAAACCGATCGGTCTCGGGATCACGGGACCCGGGATGAGCTACAAGACGGCGCTCCGCAGAATCGCAAGCGCAGAGCGTGCCGTGGACGCGGCCGTTTCGATGGTTCGTCTCCTCCGAGGTCGGCACTAGACAGATGGTCTGTTCGAGGATTCTCAGATAGGAACCTTTATGTCAGCACCTCTGGATGGGCCCGGGAAATCGGGCCGACAGGGTGCTCGAGGAGACCCGACGGACGATGGCGGACCAGCCCGCGCTTGAGTCAATTCTGAAGGAAATCGAGGCCCTGGAGGGCGTCCATAGCGCGGTCCTCGTCGGCCGAAGCGGACAGTATCTCGCGGGGACGATTCCGGAGGGCGCTACCCCGGACACGTTCGTCGCGATGTTCGCGATTCTCGTCGGCGCGGCGGAGACCGCATCGTCCGAGATGAAGGAGCGCCTCGACACCGTGATCCTGACGATGGAGGCGAGCAAGAACGTCGTCGTGAATGATGGCCCGAAGGCGATTTTCGTGTTGAGGACCCGAAAGGACGCGGACCTCGGTCGGATTAAGGCACACCTCGAGCGATTTTCGAGACGGATCGAAGAGCACCTCTAGATTCGGCGCATCCCGCGCAGGAGCCACTCGCCGACGCACTTCGTGACGTAGGTCGTCGTCTCCCACGGCCCGCGATGCAGGCCGACGCCCTGCGTTCGGCGGGATGCAATGGCCTGCAAGATGTCATCGACCGTCGTCGCACCGCGATTCAGGGACGTCACGCCGCGGCCGAGCTCGTGCAGGAAGTGGGAATCACTCCCTCCGGTGTGACCGACGCCTGCTCGGGCCGCGAGCGAAAGCGCTCGTTCGTTCCCTCGCCGTAACGTGCGTGCGTTGTGAACCTCATATGCAGCGAAT
>CAYOUM010000156.1:0-3912 GCA_964407185.1 uncultured Methanomassiliicoccales archaeon
CGCTCGTTGTGCGTCGAAGTTCCGCTCACGAACGGAGAGGAGGTCCGCCAGGCCAATGAAGATGAGCTCCCCCATGGCGGGCGCGGAACCGCCCGCGGGCGGAAAAACCTACTCAGACGGGGTTCGTGCGGCCCCTCAGACTCGGTCCCGTGTCGCCTCCTTTGTCCGGAAGGTGACTGGCGTGGGTTCGAATCCTAACAGGCCCGTACCCTATCACAAATCGGTAAAGTCGAGTCGCGAGGCCGTTCTCGACTGGAATCGGACGGGAGAGATCTTCATTTGCGTCCCGCCGAGACGAGTCGAGCGTGAAGTTCCGGTGACAGGTAGTAGCCTGTCCCGACTAGGCGGCGCAAGGCCGCTTCGAAGTCTTGGTGAGTCAGGCGTCCCGCACGGCGCTCTTGCAACAGCAGGAAGGGGACGCTCACGGGCCGCAATCCGAGGTACTTCGCAACGCCGATGGCGGCCCTATCGTCCGTGATGACCTCGTCGACCTTCGCCCGGCGAGCGAGAGCGAGCACGGCGGCCTCCCCGCGGTCAAGATTCCACTCAGTCCGAGGCCTACCCCCCTTGCGGATTCGTAGGAGCCCTTTCTCGATGAGGTGTCTCACCTCGAGAGCCTCCGGGTGTCCCGCGGCGAGCCCACGCTCGATTTCCGAAATGACTTCGGGGGGTACCAAGATTTCCTGATACCTATCCAAAACGTGTAGGCGACCAATCCTCGTGAGGTAGATCAGGGGCGACGCATCGATGACCGCCCTCATCCCAGTTCCTCGATGAGGCCTTCGAGGTGACGCTCATCCGTTCGGAAGGGGACGCCCCGCCGGAGGAGTTCGTCCAGGAACTCCCACAGGCCGACCCCCGCGTCCGATGCGGCCCGCCACGCGCTGCACTCTCCACGCTGGTAGCGGGTGATCGCGTCCGACATGAGGATCTCCCGCACGCCCTCCGCGATGGCCCGACGCAGGAGGACGGCGCGATCGACGCCCTGCTGCTTGGCGACCCTATCGATCCGCCGAAGCTCCTCATCCGAGAGGCGCAACGTGGTCACGGGCATGGACACTACAAGAGACTACAACGTATTTGAACTTTCGTGGCCAGGCCGGTTCTCCATGTGACTTCGGATCCGAGAACTCGCGCGCAGCCGGGTGGAAATCCCAGTGACCGCACTTCATAACTTCCTGCGCATCACAACGTTGCTCTTTCCGAACGGGGCCACAATCTTGAAACCCTCTTTCTGGAACATTGAGACAGTTCCGAGGTACTCTGCATACGCTCCCCAGCGAATGATTGGGTAGGCCTCAACGAGACCCCCTCCCTTGTTTCTGATGGCGTCGAGGGCGGCTTTCAGTGCAGCGCTCGCTACCCCGCGTTTGCGATACTTCTTGTCGACGACGAAGCACGTAATCCTCCACAGTTTCTTCGTGTCGCCCTCGGGGACGAGCCCTCGGTAGCTGCGGCTGTTGTCAAACCGAGGAAGCTCCTCCCTGGAACCGTATTGACACCATCCGACCGGTTCTCCTTTCGAGTAGACTAGGATCCCATGCGAGCGACCGTTCTCGACGAGTTCTCTCTTTTGCTGGCGGTTTCTCGCGGCTCTCTTGGCCCTCGCCTGCGGTCCCTTGCTCACAGCCCAGTAACGGACTCCGTGATGATACAAACACCAACACATGTAGGCACCGGGGGCAGGATGTTTGTCGAAAAGCCTCTCGAAGTCTGGCAATGTGTCTTTTGTTAATTCCTCCGTGGAATATTCCAAAGCTTCTGGTGCCATTGTGCCGGACAGAATGGTCGAGCGTCTTACCTAAGGTTTTTCCTGACAGGACCGATCGCGGTCAATTCGACAGCGGATCACCAAAGGGCACCAGCGGGAGCGTGAAACCCTGCTTGAAGCGTAGTGCCGGTGTTTTCGCCAGCACAAGGCTTTGCGGGCCCGGTAGACGAAGGAACGCGAGCGATGACCAATCTGGATTCGGCCATCTCCCCCTGCGACATTGAACCGGTTCCCGATTATGCGCAATTGATCATAATGGGAACGAGGTCCGCGTCGGTAAGGCGCGCCAGACGGCAACGCCGCGCGTCGGCGATGGGTTACTTCGTGACGTGGGACGTTGACTCCCGCGATCGCGCGACCGCCGGCCACCTTCAGCGCTTCGTCTTCGGGTACTCGCTTCTTGTCAACGGGAGATTGTATCGTTATCCCGGGTTCGTCGAACGGGAGGGCGTTCGGTACCTCGGACAGTCGGTCTTGTTCGTAACCCAGGATCGATTGACCGAAATTCGCGATTTCCTCCACGGCCACGCGATCGCCCATGTCCTTGTCTCGGGGTCCTTCGGAACCGTCGTGAGTTGCTGACTAAAACAACGGCGAGGCGGGGCATTATGCGCAACTGCCCATAGCGCGGTGCCCAGCGCGCGATTATGCGCAATTACCCATAACGACCGGTCAGCCTGTCGCAGCTGGCCTAGGTTCGCCTCGATTTGTCGAAGTATGTGCAATTACCCATAATCGGATTGCGACGCTTCGAGGTACGGACAATCCTGAGGGACTACCGCTTTATGGGCTGTTACCCATAAACGAGTAGGTCTTACGGATCGCGGCCAACGGAGGTAGGCGCGCGGAAATCGCCCGAGCCTGGGCTTATGCGCAATTGAACATAATCAAACATCGGACAACCGCGAAGGGCTATCGCTTCCCCAGTTTGCGTGTCTTCCGCAGCAACACGTCCGGTGAGACCTTCTCCCAGAATTCCTTCCGCGTGTCCCGGATCGTCGGCCGGAACTCCCGCGCCACTCGCAGATGGTGCAGCTCCACGTCCGCGACGATCGTGGCCTCCTTGAAGTCCGGCGCCCGCCCAAGGTCCTCGCCCCGAGGCCCGATGGCCTGCGTGCCTCCTTGAAACACCATGTTCAGCTCTGTGCCCACGAGGTTCGCATACAGGACGAAGAAGGTGTTTTCGATCGCCCGTGCGGGGAGAATTTTGTCGAAGAATGGCTTGCTCGTCGCCGGCGATGCGGAGATCATCGCGAGCGCATCTGCGCCCTGCAGAGCGTACCGCTCCGCGAGTTCCGGGACGCACGAATCGTAGCAGATCAGGAGGCCAAGCTTTCCGAGTTTCGTGTCCGCAAGTGTGAGCTCGGACCCGCGGCCAAAGTAGAGGCCCTCTTCGAACGGACCGAAGTTCGCGGGGTAGACCTTGCGGTACCGATGAACCGCGCCCTCCGGCGTCAAGAGGACGGACGTGTTGTACAGCATCCGGCCTTTCGCATTCCGCTCCGGCATTCCCGTCACGATGTGCGCGCCGAATTCCGATGCGATCTTCGAGAGCCGATCCGTCGCGGGCCCGGGGATCGTTTCTGCGAGGCGCGGGAACGCATCCCGGGCCATGTATCCGGTGAGGAACAGCTCGCCGAACATCACGAGGTCGGCTTGACTTTTCGCGACCGCCTTCTCAATCTTCACGAGGTTCGTCGCCTTATCGTTTAGCTTCGGTGCGAGCTGTGCGAGTGCGACCTTCACGGGCGCGTCTCCGGGCGAAGCGTGCGAGCGAATCCGACGGCTAAAGACTTTCCGTGACGGAACGTTTATGGCAAAATTGTGTTTAGCGCGCATCGCGCTCCCGTAGTCTAGTCCGGCCAAGGATAGAAGCCTCTCGAGCTTCTGACACGGGTTCAAATCCCGTCGGGAGCATACCTGGGCGGGCTTACTCCCACCGGCGGCTGCAGCCCGCCCTGACCTTACCGGCGGGACTCGTTAGGTGCCTCTCGGGTCGGCGAAGGTCGGCAGTAGTGGAGGTTCGCGAGAACTCCTTCCCTCAAGAACGGCAGCAGCCTCGGGCAACGGAATCGGAACCGGAATTTTGATATGCTTGCATTGCATACGAAGAAAACATGACTGAAGTCACCGTCTCCGCG
>CAYOUM010000157.1:0-3909 GCA_964407185.1 uncultured Methanomassiliicoccales archaeon
CGGCGTCATGCCGGGGGGCACCGGGGTGGAACCGTACACCCCTTGCCTCCTCCCGAAGGCGGTTGGTCTTCTCCGAGACGCGACTTCCGTCGCGCCCCGGGCCCGACCGTGTTCTGCGCGGAGCGCGTCATGACGGGCGGGCCACTCGACGGCGGTCTTCCGCCGGAGGGCTTGGGAGATGAAAGACCTCCCGGCACATCAAGCTTTTCGGAGGGTGAGCGAATCTGTCCAGATAACCCCTTGGAAGCACAAACTTTAACTAGACCGTCGGACTAGGCCGTCCTTCGCATGGACCGCCGCACCCCCCGCGGGCCCGTAGCTCAGCTAGGTTGGACGGCGGCGGAACAAAGGCGTCGTTCCTAGAAAGAGCATCTGGCTTTTAGCCCAACCGTTCGCCTCCCGCGGATGGAAGGGAAAGAGACCAGGTGGTCCGGGGTTCGAAAGCGCCTTGTTGCAAGGCGACAGGGCCCGAAACTCCCCGCGGGCCCGTCCGGGTTCCATGCACAGCACGGGAGAGGGAACAGGCGAGCCGGAGGGCGTCCTCAAGATGAAGTTCAATGTGCTCGAGCATAGGCTGGTCCCTGAACACCGTTTATTGTCCCCGGAGGAGTCGCAGGAGGTCCTCGCGCGGCTCCGCATTTCCATCGATCAACTTCCGAAGATCAAGAAGAACGATCCCGTGATCCAGGTCCTCGAGAAGGTCCATGGCCCGATCGCGGAGGGCCGCATCATCAAAGTCACGCGCCTCTCGGAGACCGCAGGGGTCTCTGAGGCGTATCGTCTCGTTGTAGGGAGGTAACACATGCGAGAACTTGTCGAGGCGTTCTTCCGTGAGCGATCGATTGTGAACCACCACATCGCATCATTCAACGACTTCCTGCCGACGATCGATAATCCGAACTCGAGAATGCAGCGGATCGTGGACAACCTTCGGTCATCCCCGGAGGACGACCGGCGAGGCGTGTTCAAGCTCGACGAGGACCGCACGGAGGGTGACATCATCGAGATCCGGATTGGCCGGAAGCGGGACGACCGCGGTAGGATCGACATTGACGCGAAGCCCACGATTTCCGTCGGCACGCCGGTCGTCAAGGAGGCGAACGGGGCGACGCATCCGCTCACTCCGATGGAGGCCCGTCTTCGCAACCTGAACTACACCGCCCCCATCTACCTCGATTTTACCGTCATCGAGAACGGGATTGAGCGGGAGCCTGAGCGCGTCCACATCGGGAACCTCCCCATCATGGTGAAGGCGAAGAAGTGTTCGCTCTACAAGGAGAATCTCGAAATCGAGGGGGAGCTCACGGAGCCGGAGTATCGCGAGAAACTCATCGAGGTGGGGGAGGATCCATACGACCCGGGCGGCTACTTCATCATCGGGGGAACGGAAAGGGCCCTCATCTCGCTCGAGGACCTCGCACCGAATCGCGTGCTCGTAGAGTACAACGAGCGCTACGGCCGGAAGGTTCCGGTCGCGAAGGTGTTCTCACAGCGCGAGGGGTACCGCGCACTCACGCTCGTGGAGATGAAAAAGGATGGAATGCTCATCGTCACGGTCCCGACGGCGTCGGGGCAGATTCCACTCATCATTCTCATGAAGGCCTTGGGCACGGAGAAGGACGAGGAGATTTACAACGCAATCGTATCCGTCCCGGAAATGGCGAACATTGTATACGCGAACATCGAGGAGGTCCAGAACAAGAAGCTGTACCCTCCAAATGGAATCTTCACCCGGGAGGACGCGGTGAACTACCTCGAAAAGAAGTTCGCCACGGGCCAGGCGAAGGAATATCGGACGAAAAAGGTCGAGGCGATCTTGGACCGCTCGCTTCTCCCGCACCTCGGGGACGTCCGGGAAGACCGCATCAAGAAAGCCGTGTTCCTCGGACGGGTCGCGAGGTCGGTCCTTGAGCTTCATCTCGGGAAGAGGCGGGAGGACGACAAGGACCACTACGCGAACAAGAGGCTCAAGCTCGCGGGCGACCTCAAGGAAGACCTGTTCCGCGTTGCGTTCGCGAATCTCGTCAAGGATCTGAAGTACCAGCTCGAGCGCTCGTATGCGCGGCGGAAGGAAATCAAGATCAGCTCCGCGATCCGGCCGGACCTCCTCACCCAGCGGCTCCTCCATGCGCTCGCGACCGGCAACTGGGTCGGCGGCCGGGCGGGTGTCTCGCAACTCCTCGATCGCACCTCGAACATGTCGGCCCTCCGCCAACTGAGGCGCGTCCCAAGTCCGCTCACCCGCGCGCAGCCGCACTTCGAGGCGCGCGATCTCCATCCGACTCAGTGGGGGCGCCTGTGCCCGAACGAAACCCCGGAAGGACAGAATTGCGGCCTCGTGAAGAACTGCGCACTCGTCATCGATGTGTCCGAGGGATTTGCGGAGGACGAGGTGAAGCTCCTCCTCGCGGATCTCGGCACCCGCCAAGTCAAAGGCCAGACGACGGCGACGCGGGTGTATGTGAACGGTGACCTCGTAGGCCTCCACGAGGATCCCATCCGACTCATCACCGAAATCCGAGAGCGCCGTCGGCAAGGACTCCTGAGCCATGAGGTGAATGTACACTACGACGAGAACATGGGCGAAGTCGTGATCAACTGCGACGAGGGCCGGATTCGCCGGCCCCTCCTCGTCGTGAAAGACGGCCGACTGGTCCTCACGAGGAGGCATCTCGAAGACCTGAAGATTGGGAAGTGGCGGTTCAGCGATTTGATTCGCAACGGAGTCGTGGAATGGGCCGACGCGGAGGAGGAGGAGGACGCGTATATCGCGCTCTATCCCTACGAGGTTCCGTCCCGGTGCAAGGAGTGCAAAGAACCGATTAGCCGGAACGATACGGAATGGGTGAACCTCGGCTCGAGCACAGAGAACGTAGAGCTCCTTTGCCGGAAATGCGGGAAGACATTCGGCGTGAAGCCTTCGCTGATGAAGGAGCATACGCACAGTGAGGTCGATCCGCTTGTGATTCTCGGCGTCGCGTCGGGCCTCGTGCCGTATCCGGAACACAATTCCTCGCCGCGCGTCACAATGGGCGCAGGGATGGCGAAGCAGTCCCTCGGCCTCGCAGCCAGCAATTACCGCACTCGGCCCGATACGAGGAGCCATCTCCTCCATTATCCCCAGAAGCCGATCGTCCAGACGGAGTCGATGAAGTTCCTCAGCTTCAACGAACGGCCCGCGGGACAGAACTTCGTTGTCGCCGTGATGTCGTACCACGGATACAACATGGAGGACGCGATCGTGATGAACAAGGCCTCCATCGATCGCGGCCTCGGGCGCTCCACGTTCATGCGCACGTACCGGGCAGAAGAGCGGCGGTATCCGGGAGGCCAGGAGGATCACTTCGAGATTCCGTCGCCGGACGTCCGCGGTGCGCGCGCGGACCTCAGCTACGCGAACTTGA
This sequence comes from uncultured Methanomassiliicoccales archaeon, assembly GCA_964407185.1. Classification (GTDB taxonomy): domain Archaea; phylum Thermoplasmatota; class Thermoplasmata; order RBG-16-68-12; family RBG-16-68-12; genus EA-19. The sequence goes on from CAYOUM010000157.1 coordinate 3,405, forward strand.
CGCCTGACGACGGGCTCATCTCGCCAGAGGTGGGGGTGAACGGAGGCGAAGTGCTGATCGGAAAGACGAGCCCGCCCCGGTTCCTCGAGGAGGAAACGGACTTCCTTACCCCGCAAAAGCGCCGGGAGACGTCCGTCACTGTCCGCCACGGAGAATCCGGCTGGGTGGACTCCGTGATGCTCACGGAAAGTGAAAATGGGTCGAAGCTCGCGAAGGTGAAAGTGCGGGACCTCCGAACCCCCGAGCTCGGGGACAAGTTCGCATCCCGGCACGGCCAGAAGGGCGTGATCGGCCTCATCGCGCCGTCAGAGGACATGCCCTTCACCGCAGAAGGGATCGTCCCGGACCTCATCATCAACCCACACGCGATTCCATCACGGATGACCGTGGCCCATGTCCTCGAAACGATTGGCGGGAAAATCGGTGCGCTGGAAGGCCGTTTCGTCGACGGTACGCCCTTCGGCGGGGAACGGGAAGACGCGCTCCGCGCCGCCCTCGAGAGTGG
>CAYOUM010000158.1:0-3849 GCA_964407185.1 uncultured Methanomassiliicoccales archaeon
AAACGTTTATTGCGGGTCCCCAACTTCCGAGCCGCCGTGCGATTTGAGCGACCTCGCGGAACGAACGACTACGGCCCGGAGGAGATGGCCCGCCGACGCTCCGTGGAGGAAATTCTCCGACAGACAGCGGAGCGGTTCGGCTTTCGGGAGGTGTCGACGCCCACGTTCGAGCACCTGGACCTGTTCACAACGAAGTCGGGACCCGGAATCGTCGAGGAGTTGTACGCCTTCCGGGACAAGGCCGCCCGCGACCTCGCCCTTCGACCGGAATTCACGGCCTCGATCGTGCGATTCTACCTCGCTGAACTCCGGAATCTTCCGAAGCCCGTCAAGGTGTATTCCGTCGGAAACGTCTTCCGATATGAGGAGCCACAGAAAGGGAAGTACCGGGAGTTCACGCAGTTCAATGCGGAGATCATCGGCGCACCGTCGTTGCAGGGCGATGCGGAGATCATCGCGCTTGCCGTCGAATGCCTTCGGGGAGTCGGGGTCCGGGAGGTACACACTCGGATTGGGCACATCGGAATGCTTCGCTCGTTCCTCAGGATTCCTCCGGATGATCAAGCGAAGGTCCTCCACTGGCTGGACAAGAAGGACTTCGGCGCTCTCCGAACCGAGCTCGCGAGGCTTGGACTCGAGGATCTCGAGGTGCCCCTGAAGGAGTACGTCGACCTCCACGGCGGACCGGAAGTCCTCGACCGGGGTGCGAAGCTGCTTAAGGGGGTCGGGGCGGAGGGATTTGGATACCTCAAGGCCCTCGCGAACCGACTGAAGGCGTACGGCATTGAGAACGTGATGTTCGACCTTGGCGTTGTCCGCGGACTCGATTACTACACCGGGATGGTGTTCGAGATCGACTCGCCAAACCTCGGAGCCGCAAAGCAAGTGATGGGCGGGGGTGCGTACACGCTTGCGGAGCTGTTTGGCGGCGACGCCGTGCCGCAGACCGGTTTCGCGTTCGGCCTGGACCGAATTGTTCTTGCCGCGAAGGCTGAGGACGTTGCCTTGCCAACGCCCCGGTTGGACTGCTACGTGATTCCGATCGGCGACGCGCTCCAGGAAAGCGGACTCGAGGTCCTCGCTCAACTCCGCCATTCCGGCATCTTCGCAGACATCGACCTCCTTGGCAGGGGTCCCTCGAAGAACTTGGACTACGCGAACTCGATCGGTGCCCGATTCGCCATCCTCCTCGGCGAGGCAGAGACCAAGAAAGGCGTCGTGGCGGTGAAGGATCTCGACTCGGGCGAGCAGAAGGAACTGACGCTGAACGCCCTTATCGACCTAGTCCACCGATCGAAGCGGGGACAGTAGCCACTAGCGCGTCGCCGTCCACAGGATCGCCGTGAGCCCGAGTGCCTCGAGGACGCCGATTCCAAACAGGTACGGATTCAACGCGGGGGGAACGACGGGCATCATCGCCATGTACGAGTAGACGACGAGCCCGTTGTGAGCCAGGAACGCGACCGCGAAGAGGAGAAGGGCGAGAGTGAAGGTTGCTTTCGTGCGCAGATAGATCCCGCCATAGACCAGAAGGAGTGCGACTGCAAGGACGATGTTCGCGACTCCGACGACGATGCTCGCGACCATCAGGATCTCAGCCATTGGCAATCCTCCTCACGCCGTGCGTGATTTCTACGTATGCCATAATCCCGCCTCACTTGCCCTCGGACGGGAGGACCTGCTTGCGAATGTCCTCGAAGATTCCGTAGTTCGCCTCCAAGTATTGCGTGAGGAAATACGGTGAGGCATACACGCCCCCCGCGGGCTGCATGATGAGTCCATTCTCCCGTAGTAGGTCGAGGTGATGGCGCACTGTTCGGTAGTCGAGTTCGAGTGCTTCGCTGAGCTGGTGAGCGTTGTACGGTCTCGCGTGGAGGGACTCGATGATGCGGGCGCGATTCACCCCGCCACGAGTTCCCGCGATCAGATACCAAAGGAGTTGCCGCAGGGCCGCACTCACGACCGCGGAAACGAAGCTTGGTAGAAATATCGTCGTATCATCGTTCAGAACGCCCCGGCCGGGATTCGAACCCGGGCACTCGGCTCGACAGGCCGAGATCATAGACCGCTAGACCACCGGGGCGCGGCCGTTTGGAAGGGACGGTCTCTATAAAGGCTTTCGTCCGCACAGCCCGGTGCACCGGACGACGCCGCTAACTCGCTCGTCTTTGCATGCTGTGGGCGGGTGAATAACGGCCCAATCGCGGCGGGAGGGCGAGGAACGTGATCAATCCGATGAGGGCGGCGGACAGCCCGACCGCCGCGAAGAGGGTTGGGCTCTGCACGATTGCGAGTGGGAGGAGGAAGGCGAGAAGGAGCGAAATCGCGAACGTCAGGCCCAGGAGGGCAAACGCGCGCGCGTAGGTGCCGACGGCCGCCGCATCGACCATCCGAAGGACGCCGGGGTCGCTGATCACGGCGTACACGGGCGCGAAGGTGCGTTCCAGGGATTGTGCCACGCCGAGACCGATTAGGAGGACAACGAACGCGATCATCGCGAATGGATCAAGTCCGGAGAGAAACAGTCGCTCAGCGACGAAGATGAGGACGAGCACCACGCGACCGAGACGGTGCCAGCCGGGGTGGGTGGTCCTCGTTCCATGCTCGCTGCACGCCACGGCGACGAGCAGAGAGATCCCTCCAATTGCCCACGCCTCGAGCAAACCCGAGAGCGCGAATTCGAGGGCGGTCCAGCCGGCGAGGCCTGCAAGGAGGCCCCGGGACACGGTGCGGACCCATCCCGCCTTGGTCAATGACGGGGCCATGGCGTCACACTCCGAAGCGCGGCCGTGAGCGGTTCCCGGGGATCCCAGTCCGCGACGTCCGCGAACCGACGCAGCTTCGATACCGCGTTTTCGCGTTCCATCCGCAATAAGCGGTAAGCGATTTCCAGGGTGGGCTCGTCCGCATACATCGCCCGCTCGACCTCAATCGGGGATGGTGAGATGATCATCACCGCAGAGCCGCGGGCGGCAATCTCCGTCACGGCGGAAATGGAGTCCACATCGAGCAGGGGCGAGATCAGGATCACTTGGCTGTTCGGCGGGAAAAACCGAGCGAGGGCCCATGCAACATGCCGGAACGACCACTCTCCGCCGGGTCGGACGCGGACCAGTGCGTCGAGGATCCGAACCAGCTGCTTGCGGCCGAATGCGGGATACACCCAGTCCAGGACGTTGCGCTGCACAATCAGACCGACGCGATTTCGACCATCGAGGACCTTCGAGGCAATCGCGAGGGCGGCCCGCACGCCGTGCTCCGTCGTACTCGCAGCGAGCGGACCGACCACGGCCTCTTCGCGAGCGTCCAGCACGATTACGACATCGCCCGTTCGCTCGCCTTCGTATTCGTTCGAGACGAGACGGTCCATCCGGGCCGTGGCCTTCCAGTTGATTCGACGGATTTCGTCTCCCGGAACATAGTCGCGCAGCCCCCAGAAGTCCGTCCCAAGGCCGATCGTGCGGGACGGGATCTGGCCGACCCAGGCACGGGTCCGACGAGGCTGGATCTTTGCGCGTCGTAGATCTTCGAGGGTGGGGGGCACCGTGATCGTTGATACGGTGGGAACGACGGCTTCCTCATACTCGAGCCCGGAGGGGCTCATGTTGCGGGCAACGAGGGGCCCGATCGTGAACTCTCCCTTCACTTGCGGGACGACGGTGTACGAGAATGTCGCTTCCTCTCCCGGCTTCAGCGCGAGCGCGATGTGCGGTCGTCCCTTCGGGACGGCTAACTCCCGCGGCACGGCATCGGACAGTTCCAGGAAGTCCGTGCGCCGACCACGATTCGCGACCCGGATCGTCACGGTGATCTCCTGCCCGATGGGTGAACGCTCCCGGGAGACCTTTC
>CAYOUM010000159.1:0-3758 GCA_964407185.1 uncultured Methanomassiliicoccales archaeon
CAGCCCATCGTGGGCGTAATCCATCGCCCGCTCGTCGGCCCCGTCCTGGGCATCGGCGGTGTCCTTGTCGCGGGTGAGGCGCTCCAGGAACCCCAGGTGGTCGTAGGCGTAGGCCGTCTTGATCGTGCCGGCCGGGTTCTCGAGGACGATGACCCAGTCCCCGACGCCTTTCAACTTCACATGCCATTTCGGTTCGTCGATTCGATTCGTCTTGTAGTCCACGACCGCGATCTGCGGAATGATCTTCCGCTCGACGAGGTCTGCGGTCGTGTAGTCGCCGACGGCCACGAGGGGTTGCGCCCCTCTCACCGCGCCCACGACCTCTGCACCCTTCACGAGCCGACCAATGGGCCGGGAGAGCTCGGCCCGCATCCCCTGGGGGAGCGCGAGATCGCGACCAAAGAACTCAGCGAACTCGGAGGGCGTACTTCCCGTTTGCATGGGTGCCCATCTTCCTCGCGATCTCGGACCGCGTGTGGTCGACGACGATCACGTACCCCTGCCAATCTTTCGAGGTCGGGCTCCCGCACAGCGGACATACGTCCTCGTCCGTCACATGAAAGCACTTCTTACACGCCTTTGGAACTTTGACGACGATCGCAATCACCTCTGTTTCCGCTTCGCGCGACCCTCGGCCCTCGAGCGATCCTCCTCGATCCACTCGAGCTTCCCGAGGGAGGGCTGACGCATCGTCAGCCCGATCTTCGATTCCCGCGGCGCCCGCTCGTTCAGGCTCACCGCCACAATGCGGGTGCGGACCTTGTCGCCGATCCGCAGGTCCCGCTTCGAGTCCTTCCCGATCAGGCGCTGATTTTCCTCGTCCACATCCACGCGATCATCCATCACCTGGGAGATGTGAAGGAGTCCGTCCAGGGGCCCGAAGCGGATGAACGCGCCGAACTTGAGGATCTCGACGACCGTCCCTTCAACGATTTCTTGGAGCTGTGGTGCGAACACGACCGCATCGTATTTGACGGTCTGGTATACCGCGCCATCGCCGTGGACGATCCGCCCCTCGCCGACCCGCTCAATGTTGCTCGCGATGAGGGTGAGGGACTTGTCGTCGCCGACCTTGCCTTCGAGCGTCGATCGCGTGAGTTCCCTCGCGAGCGCGTCGATGTCCTCGCCCAGCCGCTCGGGCGGGATGCGGACGACATCCTCGCGTTTCACAACCGCGTACAAGGAGAACCGACCTCGAACGCAGAATCTGGTTCTATTTCAACTTTCGCGCCTAGATGAGTAGCGGTGCGAGAACGAGGGTAATCGTGGAGAGGAGCTTCACAAGGATATGGAGGGAGGGCCCGGCCGTGTCCTTGAACGGGTCGCCGACCGTGTCCCCGACCACGGCGGCCTTGTGCGTGGGGGTTCCCTTTCCGCCCGCGGACAGCTCGATGTGCTTCTTTGCGTTGTCCCATGCGCCCCCGCCCGTGTTGAACACGAGCGCAAGGACGACCCCGCCGATCGTTCCCACCATGAGGACGGCACCGACGGCCTCCGCCGCATAGCCTGTCGGCCGCAAGAGTAGGCCCACGAGGGTCGGTCCGAGGACGGCGAGCAATCCAGGCGCGACCATCTGTTTCAGTGCGGCGCGGGTGCAGATGTCCACGGACCGCGCGTAGTCGGGATCCTCGCTCCCTGCCATGATGCCCGGCTTCTCCTTGAACTGAGCTCGGACGTCACTGATGATCTCCCACGCTGTCCGACCGACGGCGCGAATCGCGAGCGCGCTGAAGAGAAACACGATCATCACGCCGATGAGGGCTCCGACGAACACCTCTGGTATGCTGAGGTCGATGATTGGGCGGGGACGGGCACCGTTCAGAATGTCAATCTCATTCAGATAGGCTGTGAACAGAAGGAACGCGGCAAGCGCGGCGCTGCCGACCGCGTATCCCTTCGTGAGGGCCTTCGTCGTATTCCCCGCCGCGTCAAGCTTGTCGAGACGGGCTCGGGCCTCCTTCGACTTCCCTGACATCTCAAGAATCCCGGCCGCGTTGTCTGTAATTGGCCCGAAGGTGTCCTCGGCCAGGATGTATGCGGCCGTCGCGAGCATGCCCATCGTCGCGATTGCAGTGCCATAGAAACCACCGCCGACGAGCGCGAGCTCGCCAAGTTTGAACGAGACGAGAATGGCGGCGCCAACCACGATCGCAGGCAGCGCTGTGGCCTCGAGCCCAACGCTGAATCCGCTAAGGATGTTCGTCGCAGGTCCCGTTTCAGCCGCCCGCGCGATCTCCTTCACCGGCCGATAGCGGGCCTCCGTATAGTATTGCGTCAAGTATACGAAAGCAAGCGACGTCAGAATCCCGGTCACCCCCGCCAAGAACAACCAGAGCCACGTGTTCGTATTCGCGCCCGCGGAAATATCGCCTTTCAACAGGATGTACGCCGCAAGCCCGAAGAAAATCGTGGCGAGGGTCATCGTCACGTAGTAGCCCCGGTTCAAGGCCGCCATCGGACGCTCGTCCTCCCGCGCGCGGACAACGAAAACACCGAGGATCGCGGAGAGCAGTCCGAACGCACGAGCGACGAGGGGGAAGAAGACGCCGTTGATTCCGAATATTGGAAAGAGCGCGACGCCAAGCACCATCGCTCCGATGTTTTCCGCCGCGGTTGACTCGAACAAGTCTGCGCCTCGGCCCGCACAGTCGCCGACATTGTCGCCAACGAGATCCGCAATAACGGCGGGGTTTCTCGGATCGTCTTCCGGGATTCCCGCCTCGACCTTCCCGACGAGGTCGGCGCCGACATCCGCCGCCTTCGTGTAAATACCTCCACCGAGCTGTGCGAAGAGAGCAACGAGGGAAGCCCCGAAACCAAAGCCGACGATCGAAAGGATCACGCTCTGCTGCGCCCCCGCGGTCGGCCCGCCAAACCACAGGTTGTAGATCTCGTAGATGCCCCACACGCCAAGGAGGCTGAACCCAATAATCGTGAGTCCCGATACAGCGCCGCCACGCAGAGCCGTCTTTAGGGCCCGGCCGAAGGACGTGAGTCCATCATTCGCGGTTCGGCTGTTCGCGCGAATCGCGATATGCATCCCGATGTATCCGCTTGCGGCGGATGCGGTCGCTCCGAGGCCGAATGCGATGGCGGTCCGCATGCCTTCGTCAAGGCCCCGGAATACCCCGATCGCGCCCGCGAAGATCACGGCAACGACGACGGCGATCACCGCGATCGTCGTGTATTGCCGGCGCATGAACGCCCGCGCACCCTCTTGGATTCGCGACGCGATCCACCGCATCGCCTCGTCGCCTTCGGGAAGGTGGAGGACGCGCCAGCCGAGGTACGCGGCCGCACCGATCGCCGCGAGGCCTGCGATCGGGACAATAATCGTCAGGTCGACCACGGGCACCGCGGCTCGGTAAAAGCCGCCTCTATTTAGGCTTAGTCAGGCCCCGTACTTTTCCGAGCGGCCCGCGAGGTCGATGAGAATCGGTATCAGGTCGCGTCCGAGGATGCGCCCGAGCCCGCCTTTCGCAGCGCTCAGCTCATCGAACCGCTGGACATCGTCGACGCGCACCCCCTCACCGAAAATGACGACGGGCACGGGATCGCCGGAGTGGTCCTTCAACATCACGGGCGTGGAATGATCGGCCGTCGCCGCGAGCACGACATCCGAACCGAGGCCCTGTTTGAGAGTCGCCATCATCGCATCGATCCGCTCGATGGTCCGGACCTTCTCCGTTGCCAGCCCATCATGGCCGCAGACGTCCGGCGCTTTCTTGCTCCTCCCCGCCTGGCCCGCCTGGCCACCA
>CAYOUM010000160.1:0-3737 GCA_964407185.1 uncultured Methanomassiliicoccales archaeon
GCGGGAAGATCTCGCGGCCGGAGGGGTGCTTCCGCTTGAGCGGGGGGCCCGCCTGGAGACAAAGGGGGTGTCCATGGGCATGCACGATCTCGGGTCGATACTCAGACAGCCGCTTCACAGAGCGCCTAACGAACGACCTCCCTGTTCCGAGATCGGAACGGTCCTGATCCGTCCCGCCCTCTGCGGCAAAGACGGCGACTTCGTGGCCCTCTCCGGCGAGCGTTGAGGATAGGCCGGCGACGAACGATGAGATGCCTCCGGGGATGGGTCGTGCGTAAGGCGTGAGAAGCGCGACGCGAGTCAACTCATCATCACCGCAGGTACCACAGTGCTTGACCTTGGATTTCGAAGACCTTATACGCGTTTGCGTGGACACTCGCCAGGAATGGCGAATTGTATCGGTTCCCGTACGCGATGTACCCTCCGTCCGCAGCACGCAACTCGAGCAGATACGTAGGGTCGTACTCCTGGAGGACCCTGGATAAGGTGGACCCCAAAGGTCGATCTAGCATCTCGGCCCAGTCTCGCTCCGCCTGGACCCCAAGGAGAACGAACGGCGAATCAGACTCGATCGTGAGCTCCGCTATCGGAATCTGGACGATTCGGAGGCTGTTTGGGTCCACGAAACCGAAGATGAGAAGTTCGGGACTCTGGAAGGCGGTCGTGGCACCGCCCACCGGCAGGTAGGCGGCTCCGGATATCGCATAGATCTTGCTTCCGAGGACTCCGTCGTTCGCCACGATTGTCCCATCGGTCGTGTGGAGGATATAGACTGCATGCGTGTACGACTGGTCATCGATGTAAGGTTCAGACTGAAGGTCGAAACCCACAACAACCTGCGCAGAGATGATGGAGACTGCGAGCGCGGCGGCCGCGACTGCGACTTTCATCACCCTCCTCTTGAGTCTCCCGACAATGTACCAAAGCCCGAGCCCAATGAACAATGCCGTGAAGGGTACGATGTAGTAGCCGGTGTATTGCCGGAGTGAGAGGGTCGGAATCAAGACGACGAGGATCATCAGAAGGAAAGCTTCCTTGAGTCCCTTCGCACGCATGTTGTACACCGCAAAGGCTCCAAGGGGGAGGAGGGGAATCAAGAAGCCGGCGCTCCGAGTCAGGCTGACACCCAGATTGGACACCTGGGACAAGATGCCGGAGCCTAGCTCTAGTTGACCGGTCTGATAGCTGGCGAGTACACCGCCAAGCACCAACAGTGTGCTGGCGGCGATGATGATCGAGAGAATCACACCGACATTCGTGGCCCGTCGGAACGCAGGGCTGAGCAGCCGAGACGCGTACCGAATTCGGAGCGTCTGCGCCGTGACGAGGATGAGGGCGGTGAGGACGAACGCGATGAGGAGAATAGACATCAGGAAGGTAAGCCGATGGGCGGACATCATCAGGAACAGCGTGACGGGAGCCAGGGCCAGAAACCGCAGGTCCTTGGTACGGTGCCACCGGAGCAATAGCCAGACAACGAGGGGGACCAGTGTCGTGAAGAGTGTTCGGGTTGGAACCTCCCAGAGAAGGCTGGTGACGTACCTCGGAGCGAGCGAAAACAAGGCGGCGACAAGGAGGGCAAGGACCTCATCCCTGCGGATCTCCATGGCGAGGACAAAGGAGATTAGGAGTCCTGCGAGGACAACCACCATGTCGAAGAGGAGAATCGCGCCCTCGATCGGGAGTCCCGAGGTGAGGGAGAAAGCGCCGAGGGTAAACATGCTCCCGCTCGGATGACTGAGGGGATACAGCCCGAGGTAGCTCAGCGGATGGATGATCCACTTCGCGTAACCTGCTTCGGTCAGGGATAGCGTCATCCCATGGAACACGAACGCATCGTAGCCGAGTTCGTGCGGGGTGCGAGGATAGCGCACGAGATAGTTGAGGCAGAGCAGGAACAACAGCAAGGCAAAGGTCGGCCGCGTCGGCAAGCTCACAGCGCGGGCCACCCCCTGAGTTGCGAGGCGGTCATCATTCGAGGGATCAGCGCCCCCTCGTGGCACGCGGCGAGGAGGGTTCTCAGGTTTGCCGCAACATGCTCTGCCCGGAACATCGGTTCCGGCCCGATCAGTTCCTCAGGGTGAAAGTAGCAGGCAAAGGGTACCGTCGTTGGAGGATGCCTGAAGCCTGCCGATACGAGGGTGGGGGATTTCGCAGCGTTTGCAATGTCCCGCCACGACCGTTTCCGGAGCCTTCGAAGATGGTAACGGAGACCCCGCACGGGGAACGTCCAGTTCGGGACCTCGAGCACGTCGAGCGAGTGACCGTTTCCGGGGATCTGGTAGTCATGCGTGCTCGGGAAGTACGGCTCTTGCGGCGCACGGCTCCAGTCGTACGAACCGAGCGAGAGATCTGTTCCCGGGATCGTGTTCGCATATCGCATCCCCGGGAGCGCCGAGATGTCAACCTCCACCCCGAGGTCGGAGAAGGTCCGCATCGTCAGGTTATCGTGTTGCGTCCACCCGGTCTTGGCCGTGCGAATGGAGAAACGTTGGGCAAGCGCGCGATGGCCCTCGCGGAGGCAATCTCGCATCCAATCCTGATCGCGTGTTTCCTGGTACCACACGCGAGCCCTCTCCGAGTATCGCCATAGATGGGGATGCCAACCGATTTCATCACCCGCCGCGAGGCGGGCCTTCCAGAGCTCGCTGAACTCATCCGCCACGAAGGCAGAGTTACCCGTTAACTCGGCCATCTGTCGGTCGGATCGCAAGAGCCAGGTGAATCGGACGGTGTTGTTCTCTCGGTCCTTGATATCCCTTACCAGCCGAAGGAGTCGTGGAATTCCCTCGGAAACCCCTTTCCATCCGAGGTCCCCGAGGTACGGCTTTCCCCGCATTCCGGGGCTCCGCCAGTCGGGGTCGACATCGACAACGACAACCACGGGCAGGCTGGCCATCCGAGATGTTGACGGCGGGGCAGCGCTCTTATCCGTTTGCTCCTGGATATCACGCGGACACATGTTCTGTCACCCGTGGAATCACCTGACGGCCCGCAACGCCCGCAGGCCCACGCGGGCGAGGCGACTCGTCCGACTTCCCAATCGTCTCTCCACCAGTCTCCCTCCCAGGGAGCCCTTGAAGCGGGGAATGCCCTCGTAGACCTTCCGGCGGGGATCCGTCCCACCCAAGTCGTAAATGCCCGCGTTGCGTGTTTTCGCCCATTGTATGGCGGCGAGCTGGACGAGATTGCCCGCGGACGCACGATGCCCCTCCTCTGTTGATCCGCCTTTCCACCAGGACACCTTCCGCCCCTGGCCGATCAGGGTAACCGCCGAGACGAAATTGCCATCGCGGATTGCAAGGACGCAGGCTTGGTGTCCGGCCTTTTCGAATTCTCGATGGAGCGCCCTCGAGTACGCCCTCGGAGGAAGCGGGAACCGCCGGGCCTCGGACGTTCGTTCAATCAGGCCGTAGGCCGTCTCGAGGTCCTTCTCCGATTTGGAAGTGCGAACCGAAACCCCGAGCCTTTCTGCCCGACGCGTCGCGTGCCGTGCGTCCTTGCTCATCCCTCCAAGGATATCGTCGAGGCTCGAAGTGAGATCAACTTCGAAGGTGTAGGCGGGTTCCCAGGAAACTTCCGGAACCGCGATTTCGTGGATCGCGAAGATTTCGACGACGGACGGTCGGGTCCGGCGCACGAGGTCTTCCAAGCAGTCACGGGCGGCCTTCTCGCGACCCGGGACCCAGAGACAACCAGCCCCTCCGTTGGATCCACACGCAAGTTTTGTGAAGCCA
>CAYOUM010000161.1:0-3728 GCA_964407185.1 uncultured Methanomassiliicoccales archaeon
CGTCGATGTTCGGCAACCTCTCGAGGGCTGCCCGGCCCTCTCGCGTAAGGAACAGCTCCTCCGCGTAGTCGACGAGGAAGTGTGCATCGAACGGTGCCGAATCGAATTCCGGAAGGGCCTTTGTGAGGACGTCCGCGAGCTCGTATCCCGCGAGGTCCCCGACGAGGTGGAGCCGGATCCGATGACGGCGGGCATACTGCGCGACGGGCTCGACGGATCTCCGAACGACCCGGAGGATTCGCGCCGTGTCCTCCGCGCCGCGCGTGCGGTTGTACGCCGTGTGTGTCATGATCACCGCGGTCCGCGCGCCGAGGGACTTCCACGTGTGCACGAGGGCGAGGCAGAACATCCCCGCGTCGAGGTCGACGTCGATCATCGGCGGGACCGTGAGCGTTGTCCGCGTGCCGTCGGGGATGTCGTAGACGACGAGGTCCCGCATCTCCTCGAGTGCCAGATCGCTCGTCATGTCGAGTTCGAGCGCCTTCGCGAGCCGGTCCCAGATCGACCGGAATGCGTCGACGATCGCCTCCGGCGGGGACAGCGTGAACTCCTGCGTGACCTCGCCCGGAAGCGGGCGCCGCTTCTTCCCGTAGTCCACGGATTCGACGAGGGACTGGAGGAGCATCTCGTCGAGCGGTGTGAGCTCGTTGTCGATCCGGACCGGGACCTCGTACTCCGGCCCGAGTTCGAGGGAAAACGGCGGCGGGTCCCTCGGTCCAGGCTTCCGGGCGAGCGGGTCCGCGCTCGGACCCTCCTCCTCGTCGACCACGGCCCCGCATCGGAGAGCGCGTACATAAGGCTTGCTACTGACCGTAGGATTCGCTACGAAACGTATATATCCCCTCGGAGGCTTCCGGGTGTGTGCAGGCAAGGTCCCTCCGGATGCCGAGAAAGCCCTCGAAGAGCCAGTTCAACATCCGCATCGATACGGACCTCCTCGAGCGGTACCGCGAGTACTGCGAGCGCCATGGGCTGGACCCGATCGGGCAGATCTTGATCTTCATGAGGCGCGTCGTCGCCGCGGAGTACGATTTCCAGGAGAAGCTGTGGGACGCCCTCCGCACGGAGGCGGAGTAGCTCACCCGAGCGTGCGGACGCGATCGAACCGCCGCCGAAGGGACGCGAGCTCCTGCGGGGGCACGGCCTTCGGCATCACGGACGCGAGGACGACGCCTTGACGGACCGCCACATGGTCGATCAGTCCCTTCACGAAGTCGAGGACGACGGGGTATGGCGCGAGGAGGAGGAGCTGCTCGAGGTCCGCGATGTACAGCACGGGCCGGTGCCGGTCCCGCACCATGCCGATCGCGATCTTGCCCCCTTCGAGGTCAATCGCGGCCGGGCCGGACTCGCCTTCCGCGGGCTCTCCGGGGCCCCCAATCCATAGGATGGGCGTCGGCACCGCGAGCCGGGGTCGCACGCGGACGGGGTTTTTCGTCGTCACGAGGACACCCCGATCCGGGGACGCCATCGACTCGTAGATCGAGAACGCCGCGTCCGACTCGCCCTCCAGGAGATACGCGCCCGTGTCCGCGGTGAGCGGCTCGAGGAACGAGACCGCTGGCGCGAACTCTCGGACCTCGTCGAACAATCCCCGGATGAGCGTCAGCTGGGCGTCCGTCACCGATTCCGGGTCGATGGTCGCAATCACCGTGCACCCCTGCGGGGTCGCGAGGTTCGCGAGGCGGCGGAGGAAACGGGCGACGGCCTCGAATCCGTTCGTGCGGATGAACAGGTCGATGTCGTCGAGGAGGACGACCGTGGCGGGGTTCCCCTTCACGAACCGGGCGATCGTCTGGTACAGCTCGAACTCGAGCCCCTTCGGCGGGGCCGCGAACTCCGCGGCGGACACGGCCGTGACCCAGAGGACGGGCGTCCTCTCGAGGTGAAAGCGGGCCTGCAGCTTTGGAGGGTGGACGCCGGTGATGCACAGCCCCGGCGTCGTCGCGACGAGCTCCCGGAACGCGAGGAACGCGGGGTCCCGGTCCCGCGAGAGGAACAGATACGAGGGCCCGAGACGAAGCCCGTACCGGGGGGCCATCGGCGTCCGCTCCGTCACGGCCACGACCTCGAGGAACCGCAGGCGGACCTCCGAGTACGCCGCGACGATTGCGACGCCGAGCGTGTAGATCGACCCGAGGCCGAGAGGCGACGCGTTCCCCGTGTACAGGGGCCAGAACACCTCCGTGGCGGACCCGAGCAAGGTCGCGGCCGCGAGGACGAGAATCACGAGGCGGGACCGCCGCCGGAAGTCCGGGGACGTGCTCCGGACGTACGTCCAGAGGAGGGCGGCGAGGGTGAAGACGAACCACGCCTCGTACGCCACCGCCGCCGCCGCGTACCCGGGGCCGAGCCGGGCGGCCGTGCCGAACGGCGTGTCCACGAGACCCGCCACGATTCCATCCGTCACGACGACTAGGGGCGCGACGACCGCGGACACGGCATAAACGACCGGAATCTGCCATGGACGTTCCCGCAGCGGCCGGCCCGTCGCGAAGTTCAGGACGAAATGAAGGAACGTCCCGGACGTGAACGCGATCGCGACCCATTCGAGCCGGGCCCAGATCAGTAGCGCGGCGGGGTCGGAGCTGGGCGAGAGCCGCAGGATCGCTTCGGAGAGGTCCCATGCGGCAAACGTCCCCATGAGCAGGGCAAACGGGAAGGTCGACACGGATCGCGGCCCGCGGACCATCACGTACAGCCCGAGCGCGGCCGTTGCGACCAGGCTCGCCACGGAAACGTAGCCAAAGACCGTCATCGGCCTCCCGCTCTAATCCGCGACGATCTCGAACCGTCCCTTCTGGACGAGGAGCGGGTAGTAGTCCATGTCGTGCTCGACGCCCCGCATCTTCAGGACCCCGACGAACCGCCGGACGGACGTCGTGAGGCCGACCTCGACCTCCTTCACGCGAAGGTGGACGATCCCGTCCGAGAGGAACTCCTCCACCGCGTACTGGCCGAACGCCCGTCGGTTCCCGGGCATCTCGGAGACGAGGAACGTCGTCGCCCCGAGGTCCCGCAGCTCCTCGAAGAACTGGAAGATCTCGTTCCGCGGGTTCTCGAACGGCGTGAGGGCGTAGAGGGCGTCGAGGGAGTCGATCGCGAGGATGTCGATTCCGAGCTCCGCCTTGTAGCGCGCGAGCTGCTGGCGAAGGCCGAGGAGCCAGTGTGGGCGCTGTGACATCCCCTCGAGCTCCCGCCGGAGGGCGCGGACGTCGATCACGTTCAGCGTCTTCGCCTTCAAGGGGTCCAGTCCGAAGCTCCCCATCTGGGCAAGGAGGCCCTTCCGGGACTGCTCCATCGAGAGGTACAGGGTCGGCGTGTTCCGGTCCCGCGCCTCGTGCCAGAGGATCCGATACACAAGGGTCGACTTCAGGCTCCCGGAGGGGCCGGCGACGAGGACGATGTGGCCCTTCGGGATCCCCCCGCCAAGGCGCTCATCGAGTCCCGCGACATGCGTCGGAATGCGGGCGTCGTCCTCGGTCGTGGACATCGACTCCCCCAACTCCGTCAGGCGCTCGGAGAAGCACCGTCGCATCGACCCCACGCTTATAATAACGTTCCGATGGGGCGAACATGCGCCGGGACGGCCATACAGGTACGGTACGTGCGATGGCGGAGGCCTTGTTGAAGCAATCGCATCTCAGACATAATGGCGGAGCCCAAGGGTTTCAGTATGATGGATGCCGCCTATCTCGCCGGACTCATTGATGGCGATGGCTACGTCG
>CAYOUM010000162.1:0-3715 GCA_964407185.1 uncultured Methanomassiliicoccales archaeon
TGGCGGCTACGACAGCTCGTTCTCCGTCGAAGGCGTTGGCGAGGTCCGGAGCGGCCACATCCGGAATCCGGTCACGGGTGTGTCCTTCAGCGGTGAACTCGTCCTACCGGGCGGCATCAACTTCAAGCGGGCTCTGGTCACCTCAATCCAGCGCTGGTCGCTCCACGACGGCGACCTCCAGATGGACTACGAGAACTGCGCGGGCTTCGCGACGATTACTCGATACAACGAGAAGGGCCCAATCGCGTCGAATCCGATCAGCCGCCGCGCCGCTTCAGCACGTCGTGGGCGGCGGCGACGACCGCGTTCGCGGTAAGGCCATACTTTTCGAGCAGCTCGTACGCCTCTCCGCTCTCTCCGAACACGTCCTGCACGCCAACGAACTCCATCGGGACTGGGTAGTGCCTGACCACGGCGGAGGCGATTGCGGCTCCGAGGCCGTGGACCGTCGTGTGTTCCTCCGCGGTCACGATGGCACCGGTCTCTCGCGCGGCGCGGACCAGCGTCGAGGTATCGAGCGGCTTTGCGGTCGAGACGTTGATCACGCGTGCCGAAATTCCTTCCGCGTCAAGCTCCTCGGCGGCCTGGAGACAACGCGATACCATGACCCCACATGCGGCGAGGGTCACATCCGATCCGTCGCGAAGAACGTATGCGGGGCCGATCTCGAACTCATCCTCGATCGACGTCACCGTCGGGAAATTCGACCGCGAAAAGCGGCAGTATAAGGGCCCGGGCCATTCCGCGGCGGCATGGACCGCCTTGCCGGTCTGCGGGCCATCGGCGGGGACGAGGACCGTCATATTCGGGAGTCCCCGCATGAGGGCGATGTCCTCGTTCAGCTGGTGCGTCGCGCCGTCGGGGCCGACCGTGAGCCCGGCATGGCTACAGAATATCTTCAGGGGCAGTTTCGTGTAGGCGATGTTCTGACGGATCACATTGTACGTATGAGCGACGCCGAAAATTGCGTACGTGGCGGCGAACGCGAGCTTTCCGGCGGCAGAAAGCCCCGCCGAGACCGAGATCATGTTCTGCTCACTGATCCCCACGTTGAAGAATCGATCCGGGAACTTCCTCCCGAATTCGAGGGTCCGAATGGATTCCGTCGTGTCGGCCCCAATGACAACGACGTTCGGGTTTCGCTCGCCGAGCTCGATCAACGCCCTCGCGAAATACGCGCGCTGGGACTCCATTTTCCAGGGAATCGTTCCGTGGGTCGTCACGGCCGCACCTCCCCGAGTTCCGCGAGCGCGCGTCGCAGCTCCTCGTCGCTCGTCGCCGCACCGTGATACTTCACGACGTTCTCCATGAAGGAAACGCCCTTCCCCTTCGTCGTCTTCGCGATGATAACGGATGGTTGCCCTTTGTGGGCGTGCGCCTCATCAATCGCGTGGAGAATCTGACGCATGTCATGGCCGTTGATCGTGAGGACGTTCCAGCCGAAGGCCTTCCACTTGTCCGCGAGCGGCTCGAGGGGAAGGATTTCCTCAGTTCGTCCCTCCTGTTGAATCCCGTTCCGGTCGATGAACGCGGTGAGGTTATCGAGCGTGTATTTCGCGCCGGAAAGGGCGGCCTCCCACGTCTGTCCGACGTCTTGCTCGCCATCGCCCATCAGGCAGTAGACCCGCCATGCCTTGCGGTCGAGGCGGGCGCCAAGGGCGAGGCCGACGCTGAAGCTGAGCCCCTGGCCCTCCGCTCCGGCGGCGTTCTCAACCCCGGGCGTCGTCCCGTACTCCGGATGTCCTTGAAGGCGGGAATTGATCCGCCGAAACGTCATCAACTCCTCCACGGGAAAGAAGCCGCGTTCCGCAAGCGCTGCATAGAGGACCGGGCAAGCATGGCCCTTGGACATCACGAACCGATCGCGTTCGGGCCATCGCGGGTTCTCAGGGTCCACTCGCAAGAGATGGAAGTACAACGCAGTCACGATGTCGCACGCGCTCATCGACCCGCCAGGATGACCGCTCTGGACCTGGTGCGTCATCTTGAGAATGTGCCGCCGAAGGAGGCGGGCTTTCTCCTCCAGCTCCCGGATCTTCGCGTCGCTGACGTCGACCATCCCGCGCCTCCGCCCCGCGCGGGCGGGAAGTCGACAACGCCTTAAGAGCTTTGTCCGACGCATTACGATTGTCTCCGCGTGCGATGTTTGAACGTCGCGGTCGTTCGCGTGGGAATCCTTATCCCGCGCCCGGCTCTCCTCGGGGCCCGATGACCCGGCGTATCAAGATCGCTCCATCGATTTTGTCGGCGAGGTTCGACCGCCTCGGCGAGCAAGTTCTCGAGGCTGCGAACGCCGGCGCGGACATGATCCACATCGATGTGATGGACGGCCATTTCGTCCCGAACCTCACGATGGGGCCCACCCTCGTGCGATCGATTCGCCCCCTCACGAAGCTGCCGTTCGACGCCCATCTGATGGTCACGCACCCACAGACATTCGTGAAGGCGTTTGCCGAGGCGGGGGTCGACGACCTGACGGTGCACGTGGAGAGCGAGCATGATGTCCGCGCAACAATTCGGTCGATTCGCGATGTCGGTGTCTCGCCCGGCCTGGTCCTCAACCCTGATACCGCCTTCGACCGGGCGGTCCCCTACCTGAGCGACGTGGACATCCTCCTCGTGATGACAGTCCATCCAGGGTTCGCAGGACAGGCGTTCCGCACGGACGTGCTTCCGAAGATACGCGAGGGCCGCGAACACATCGATCGGGAAGGCCTCTCTGTGGAGATCCAGGTTGATGGCGGAATCAAGGTCGATACCGCGCCAGCGGCCGCAAAGGCGGGAGCCGACATCCTCGTCTCTGGATCGGGAGTCTTCCCGGACCGGATTGCGGACAACCTGCGAGCGCTCCGCACGGCGGCGGAAGGAGCGATCGGCAAGCGTCGATGACTAGGAACTTCGCGTCGCTCGTGAATGGAGCAATTCTTATCCCTGTGAGGATTCTCAACCGGTGAAGGCGATGGCAGGAAACCCCACGTTGTCGTTCATCCTCTACGCGATTATCATCCCCGTGGTCGTCCTCGGCGTCAGCCTCTGGACGGGGTGGGGCGGCCTCCTCCTCGTGTTCGGCGTTCTCGTCTGGATGGGCATTGCCATCGCGATGCTCTCGCCGCACGAGAGACGATGATTGCGCGTCGTCCCCTCATCCACCGTCCGCGTAGAGCTCGTCGACCGTTACGTCGAGCTCCACGAACTCGTCGATGGTCTTGATGTCCTCGAGGACGACGACGACTTTCTCCCCCTCTTCGTCCTCCAAGATGAGAGAGTGCATCGTGTCGTCGGACTCAACGGTCTCTCGAACGATGCCGACAAACTCCCCGCTCGCGTCAACGACATTCAGCCCCGCAAACAACTCGTCTACAGGCCCTTTGAGAACAACGCGATCCTCAACGCGACCCACGTATCGCCTGCCGAGTGCGAGCGAGCCCATGGGCCCCTCCGCGATCCGGAGGAACTGCGCGTCCTCACCCGCAACGTATCCGATCTCCAATCCCTGCGTGTCGACAACCGGCTTTCCAATTATCGAATGGCCGCCGGGAAGGCCGTCCGCGATTCGTCCCACGGTCGTCGACAGACCCCATCACGCAATTAACCTTTTTCGCGCGATTCGCGGTCGCGCGAAATTGCCATATCGGTATCGACGTCGATAACGCCGCCACAATACTTATACCGCTCCCATCCGTCGGAAACGCCCGCCCCTCGTTCTCCTTGGGAG
>CAYOUM010000163.1:0-3648 GCA_964407185.1 uncultured Methanomassiliicoccales archaeon
CTTCCTGCCCCAGCTTACGGAAGGCGGCTTCCACGGGCATTCCAATCTTCACGTGCGACGGGTCGACAGCGGTGATCTGGGACGTGAGGCGGCACCGTTCATCCATCTCGATGATCGCGAGGACGTACGGTTTCATCATCTCGTACTGGGCGGGCGCCTCGTGAACGACGGTGTACGAGACAACGGTCCCCTTCCCGCTCAGCTTCACCCGCTCCATCCTGCCCACGCTCTTCCGCCCACATCGGGGGCACACCGCGCGGGGCGGGAAGTCGAGGGATCCACAGTTCCCGCACTTCGACCCGTAGAGGTTGTACCGGCTCGGGATCTCCCGCCAGAACCTCGGGATCGCCATCAGTTCACCCGCCCGAAAAGGTGGACGACCGCGGTCGCTCCGGTCCCGCCAAGGGTATGCGTTAGGCCGATTTCCGCGTTCGACACCTGACGCTTCCCCGCCTCGCCTCGGAGCTGTCGAACGATCTCGACGGCCTGCGCGACGCCCGTCGCGCCCACGGGCTGTCCGCGCGCCTTCAGCCCGCCGCTCGTGTTCACGCTGATCCTCCCGTTGAGGGCCGTCTCGCCCTCTTCCGTCGCCATCCCGCCCAGGCCCTTCTTCACGAACCGGAGGTCCTCGATCGCCATGATCTCCGTGATCGTGAAGTTGTCATGGACCTCTGCGGCCTTCACGCGGTCGGGCGTCACTCTCGCGGCATGGAACGCCCGCTTGCCCGCAACGACGGTCGCGTCCATCGTTGTCAGGTCCCGGCGGTCGTGAAGCGCGAGGAAGTCGCTCGCCTGGCCCGAGCCGAGAATTTTGATGGGCGTGTCGGAGAACTTTCCGGCACGGTCCATCGCGCACAGCACGAGGGCGGCCGCGCCATCGCTTAAGGGGGCGCAGTCGAACACCGTGAGTGGCTCTGCCACCCACGGAGCCTTCAGGACCGTTTCGAGCGTGATCTCCCGCTGGAACTGCGCGTGAGGGTTCAACGCCCCGTTCCTGTGGTTCTTCACCGCGACCTGGGCCATCTGTTCTCGGGTCGTCCCTAACTCGTACATGTGGCGTCGGGCCATCATCGCGTACAGCCCGGCGAACGTCGCGCCGAACACGCTTTCCCACTCCTGGTCCGCCGTCGCGCCCAGGATCGCGCCCGCCTGCACGTCACCGACGTCCGTCATCTTCTCCGCGCCGCCGACGATCACGATGTCGTGCATTCCGGAAGCGATCGCCATGGCGGCCTGGAGGATCGCGATCGCACCGCAGGCGCCGCCTCCTTCGACCCGCACCGCGGGGAGGTGCTGGTCCGCGAGTCCGCTATAGTCCGCGACGAGCGCGCTCACGTGCTCCTGGTCGATGAACTTCCCCGCACTCATGTTGCCGACGTAGATCGCGTCGAGGTCGTCCGCCGCAATGCCGGAGTCCTCGATCGCCTTCAGGCCCGCCTCAATCCCGATCTCCCGGAACGAGCGTTCCCAGAGCTCGCCGAACTGCGTCTCGCCAATGCCGATGACGGCGACGTCTCGCATCAGGCCGCACCCCGCATCACGATTTTCCCGCGGTACTTCGCGTACGTCGCGTAGTCGACAAAGACGGCGTCGTTCACCATGTCCATCGTCGCTCGGCCTCCGCGCTTCAGGTTCTTGATCTCGTCCGTGACCGTGAGGTCGAACGCGTCGCTTCCCGCACCGCTTCCATAGCCGACCGCGAACATCCGGTCGCCGGGCCGGGCGATGTCGAAGATCGCGCACATCCCGACCATGATTGCGCCACTGTACGTGTTCCCGATGTCCCGCACGAGGAGGCCCGTGTCGATCTGCTTCTCCGTGAAACCGAGCTGTTTTCCGACTCGGAGCGGGAACTTTCCGTTCGGCTGGTGGAACACCGCGTAGTCGTAATCCTCTGGCTTCGCCCCCGCTTGCTTGAACAACAGCTGCCCGCAGTTCATCACGTGCTTGAAGTACGCGGGCTCGCCCGTGAACCGCCCGCCATGGCTCGGGTAGCGTTGTCCCTCGCGCCTCCAGAAGTCCGGCGTGTCCGTCGTGTACGAGATCGTGTGGTTGATCGTCGCGATCGGCCGTTCATTTCCGATGAGGAACGCGGCCGCTCCCGCGCTCGCGCTGTACTCGAGGGCATCCCCGGGTGCGCCCTGCGACGTGTCCGCCCCGACCGCCAGTCCGTACTTGTACATCTTCGAAAGCGTAAGGCCCATGCATGTTTGAATCGCCGCCGTCCCGGCCTTGCACGCGAACTCGTAGTCTGCGGCCGTTATCACGGGGGCGGCTTCGATCGCCTCCGCGACGATCGTCGCGGAGGGCTTTACCGCATACGGGTGGCTCTCCGACCCGACGTAGATCGCCCCGACATCCTTCGGGTTCACAAGAGGAACCTTTGCGAGACACGCCCGCGCGGCCTCGACGGACATCGTGATCACGTCCTCGTCCGGGCCCGGCACGCTCTTCGCGCGGATGTTCAGGCCCTTCCCCATCGCCTCACCGTCGGTCCCCCACACCGCACCGATCTCCTTCGGGGTGATCCGGTACCGGGGCACGTACGCGCCATAGCTCACGATTCCTCCGGTCATGCCTGCATCTTCTCCAGTCGTTCGATCACCGCGGGCGGGCTGAGCTCCGTCCGCGCGAGGATGACGTTCTCGAGCTCCGCGAGCTTCACCGCGAGCTCGTCGATATTCTCCGGCTGCACGTACACGACCATCGCCGGCTTGAGCGGGTGGGCCTTGATCGCGATCATCGGCGACCGGCCGTACTTCACACCTGTGAACAGCAACGCCCGCTCGCTCGTCGTGCCATAGATCTTGAGGTAGTCGCTCGCATCGAGGGTCGTGATTGCCTTGATGGAGTCGATGACGGTGTACCCGTAGACGGCCCGCCGGAGCGGCAGGTCTCGGGTGAGCGGCCGGCCCTCGATCTTGCGGAGAAAGTCGACCGCCCGCACACCGACAGGAAACTCCCGCATGCTCGGGATCACATCACTGAATTCCTCGTAGCGCTTGGCAACCCGCAGCCCGGACTTCGTGTCGATCTCGAGGAGCGAGTCCACCAGCTTGTGGATCGTCCGGATGCCCGGAGATGTCCGTCGGCCCGACTCGTAATCGCTGATGACGCTCGGGGACACGCGCATCTGGCGGGCGAGGTCCGTCTGCGTAATCCGGAACTCCTGACGCCACTTGCGGATCGTGCGTCCAGGGGCGTCTGAGAGTGTGATCTCCCCCGCAATCTTCTCCCGAAGAATGGATTGCACGGCGCGCGGACACGGAGGCGGATATATAAGGATGTCGAACACCCTATCGACAAAAGACGATGTGGGCACGGAGCCCGCGGTGTGATGTCGTCCTCCCTTGTTGGATCTCAGCTGTCGGTCATTACGTGAGTATGATTAAGTAGAACTTGGATTCCCGTGCGGGGGGCGGAGACCCATGACATGGGGGCCATCTCGGGGCATCGCGATTGGCGGGATCTCATTCGGAGTCGTCGTGCTCGTAATCGGACTCCTGCTGTTGCTCGTAAACCAAAAGGTCATCGTCATCCCGACCTTTGACATCTGGACCGTCTGCGCAATCGGCCTAATCGTCATCGGAGTCGGTGCGATCGGCGGCGCATTGTGGGCCCGCCGGTTCGTGGGCCGAGGATGGCGGG
>CAYOUM010000164.1:0-2798 GCA_964407185.1 uncultured Methanomassiliicoccales archaeon
CTTTGTACAGGGCGTGCTCCAGCTCTTTGATTCGCTCTACAACACGCCGGCAGCCTACCTCAGTCTCACGTTCGTGTTTTCGCTGCTCGTCGCAATCATCCTTCCGATCCCGATCGAGGCGGTCCTTATCGCACCGGTGCTCCAAGAGCGGTGGGGCTACCTCACGATCATCACAGCCTCCATGGCGGCGGGGAAAACCGTCGGAGCGTGGCTCATCTTCTTCCTCGGGCTTCGGGTCGAGGGACGCATCCGTGAGGGGTCCGTACGTGCTCCTGAGCGTTCCCCTGATGTCGGACACGATCCCACTTTATCTTTACTCACTGTTCAACGAAGAGGGAAGGGCGCTCAACCGCCGTGCGTATCTGGTCTCGAACTTCCTCGCGGCGTGGACGCGCACGGGACTCCTCGTCTTCATCTTCCTCGCGTTCCAAGTTTTCCTCGTGTGATAGGCTTTATTCGGAGACGCACATCGCGCGCTGTGTTCGAACCTCCCGGCGTCCTCGACGCGGACGCTCTCCTCGACAAGGCCTTCCGCCGCGCGTCGAAAGCCACGAGGAAGAAAGGGCGGACTCATGCGGAACGCTCGAAGAATCTCACGATCGCAAAGATTCGGACGGCCGCGGACGTTCTGACGTCGACCTTGGACTCATACATTCGGGGCTTTCCTTCGCTCGATCGAATCCACGTCTTTTACCGAGACCTGATCGAGGCAACGATCGGGCTTGCGAAGCTGCGGAAGAGCCTTGCGGCGGTCAACTGGGCCCGACGAAAGGTGCAGGACCTCCTTCGCGCCTATCCCCGACGAATCCATGCTGCATCGACTGCCGAGGGGATGGCCAGGATTCGCGCGGAAGCATACGGCCGGTTCTCCTCGGTCATCCAACAGATCGCGGACGCCCTTGAAGAGCTCCAGAAAGCGGGACGCCAGCTCAGAAAGTTCCCGGATATCGACCCCGATCAGCCCACGATTGTTGTGGCGGGACCCCCGAATGTTGGTAAGAGTCAGTTTGTCCGAGCGGTCAGCTCTGGGAAGCCCCGCGTCGCAACGTATCCGTTCACGACCAAGGGGGTCTCCCTGGGCCATGTGGACGTACGATACATGCGCTACCAGGTACTCGACACGCCGGGCCTCCTAGATCGCTCGATGGAGAAGCGGAATCCGATGGAACGCCAAGCGATTGCGGCCCTCTCGCATCTCGCTGATGTCGTTGTGTTCCTCCTGGACCCAACAGAGACCTGTGGCTATGACCTTGCCGCGCAGGAGCGGCTCCTCGCCGAAATCCAGATGAGGTTTCCTGAGGTCCCAATCCTTGTCGTCGAAAACAAGAGCGACCTTCTCAAGTCAGTCTCGGACCGGCCGAAGATCTCCGCCCTCTCAGGGGCCGGCGTTAGGCGCGTCTTCTCCGATGCGATGCAGCTTGCTACCAGCCGCGTTCCTGGAGCCGCTCGTCCGCGGGAATCTGGCTGATTTCGATTCCCTTCATCGGAACGCCGAGGCCCTTTGAGACCTCCGCGACGACATTCGGGTCGTCGAAGTGCGTGACCGCCTCGACAATCGCGCGGCCGCGGGCCTCCGGGTTCTCCGACTTGAAAATCCCGCTGCCGACGAACACGCCATCGCAGCCAAGTTGCATCATCATCGCCGCGTCCGCCGGAGTTGCGATCCCGCCCGCGGCGAAGTTCACCACGGGCAACCGCTGGAATTTCTTGATATCGACCAGGGTCCGGTACAGACCCTCCGTGATTTCGTCGAGCGTGTGGTCGGCGAAGACGACCTCGTGCTCGCCGATCTCGACCGGCTCGCCATGCGCCGTGCGGACCTCCTGCAGAAGAAGTGGGTAGGTCGACGCATACCGCCGGCCGATCGCCTGGAGGACCTCCGCACCCCTTCCCTTCAGTTCCGCAATCGCCGTATTTATGAGTCGAACATGTC
This sequence comes from uncultured Methanomassiliicoccales archaeon, assembly GCA_964407185.1. GTDB lineage: Archaea > Thermoplasmatota > Thermoplasmata > RBG-16-68-12 > RBG-16-68-12 > EA-19. Next base: position 1,934 of record CAYOUM010000164.1, read on the forward strand.
GGACCGCTTCGATGACGTTTCCTGTCCCCGCCTCGCCCTTCGTCCGGATCATCGCCGCACCTTCCCAAATTCGGCGGGCCGCCTCCCCGAGGTTCCGGGCGCCGCAAACGAACGGCACCTGGAAGAGTTTCTTGTTCACATGGAAAAATGGGTCCGCGGGCGTGAGCACCTCCGACTCGTCGATCATGTCCGCGCCAAGGGCCTCGAGGGCCTGCGCCTCCGTGAAGTGTCCAATCCGGCACTTCGCCATCACGGGGATCGTAACCGTGTTCATGATCTCCTGGATGCGCGCGGTGTCCGCCATGCGCGCGACGCCGCCGGAAGCGCGAATGTCTGCGGGGACCCGCTCCAAGGCCATGACCGCGACGGCGCCCGCCTCCTCCGCAATCGCCGCCTGATCCGCGGTGGTCACGTCCATCACGACCCCGCCCTTTTGCATCTTGGCGAAGCCTCGCTTCAGAAGTTCCGTCCCGAACCGAAGCGATTTCAGGTCCAATTCGAAAGGCATGGGCGCACTCTCCCGGTGGTCGAATCACCTTACCATTGAAACTTATTAGTAGTTTATGCTCCGGCCGTACCTGCACCAAGAGTTCGGGAGGATCCGCGAGAAAGGCTTAATCCGGGCTTCCGTTCCCGAACATTGTGAAGGTTGTCCTCGTCACGGGGATGCCGGGATGCGGCAAGGAGGAGTTTCTGCGGGCCGCCGAGGAACGCGGGTTCACGATCGTGCGGATGGGGGACACCGTGCGCGCGGAGGCCGCGCGTCGGAAGATCGCCACGGCGGACGAGGCGATTGGCGGGTTCGCACACCAGGAGAGGGAAGCGCACGGCTACGGGATTTGGGCGGAGCGCACCCTCCCTCGCG
>CAYOUM010000164.1:2808-3623 GCA_964407185.1 uncultured Methanomassiliicoccales archaeon
GGAACTCGACGTGTTCAAGAAAGCCTTTGGCAGTGCCGTATCGGTCGTGGCGGTTCACGCCTCGCCCGAGGTCCGATTTGCACGACTGCGAAGCCGCAACCGGGGCGACGCGCCCCGCACATGGGAGGAGTTCGTCGTGCGGGAGAAACGCGAGTTGTCATGGGGCCTCGGCGACGTGATCGCGATCGCAGGGACGACGCTCGTGAACGAGGGCGACCTCGCGACCTTTCGAGCCGAAGCCGATGCGGCCCTCGACGCGATCCTCGCGGGGACGAATGATGTTCCATAGCATCGAGCTTCGGACGTATTGCCACGCCACCGAAGAACGGGATCGGGTCACGAAAGCGCTGGCGACGCTCTACCCCGAGGGCAGTCCCACACTCGCGTCCTTCGAGGGGCACCATCGAAACCCCATCGTCCTCATGACATGCCGAATCGAGGGGTCGGAGGCAATTACCAACTTCTGGCAGCGCTGTAAGCAGACGAACGTGGTTCACACAATCCTCCAAGATCTTTCGGAGCGGATCGACGACGACGGCGTGCTCCACTTTCGGGTCGACAAGCAAATGGCATACTCGGGGCACATCGAACTTGCCCGCCATGATGACGTGATTGCCGTTCGGGCGAAGGTTGCGGCGTTTCCCGCCAAGAAATCGGCTATCCTCCGCGCGGCCCGGGACTACCTGGCGAAGGTGTGAGCGTGCGCCTGACGCCGCGGCAACGGCAGCTCCAGGCACGCGGGACGCCCGCCGAGAAGACTGCGATGCGTCTCCTCGTCGCCCTCGGCGAAATCTACGGTGCGGCGCGCCTGAGCG
>CAYOUM010000165.1:0-3618 GCA_964407185.1 uncultured Methanomassiliicoccales archaeon
TCATCGCTCCGAAAGTTTAATGCGCTCGCGCTTTTCCGCACTACGGAGCATCGGAGATGGTCACCGCCACGAAGCGGGTCGAAGAAGTCCTCCGCGAGGGGGGCTTCACTTCCTTCCACCGCCGCGTTGTCGCGATCACGGGATTCGCATGGACGTTCGTTGCGTTCGAGATTATCCTGATCAGCCTCGTGTTGCCTGTCCTCGGCGCGGAGTTCGGGATCTTTGCCCTTGCAACGTTCACCCCGACGGACCCGGTCCAGTATGGAGCAATCGTGTCCGCAACGCTTCTTGGGTCTTTTGTGGGGAGTCTTTCGCTCGGAAGACTTTCCGACGCCAGGGGCCGTCGGCGGTACTTCCAGCTCTCCATCGTCTTCTACTCGATTTTCACGGCGCTCACCGCCGTCTCGTTCAACGTCGCGAGCGTGTTCACGTTCCGCTTCCTCGCCGGCCTCGGACTCGGCGGCATGCTTGTCATCGATCCCGCGATTCTCTCGGAGTACCTCCCGCCGCAGCACCGTGGTCGCTACATGGTGTTCCTCGACTTCTTCTGGCCGGGCGGGTTCCTCCTCGCGATCGGGTTCTGGTATCTCTTCATCATCCAGCTCGAGGGCGCTTGGCGCCTCCTCTTCCTTGTCGCTGCGTTCCCCGCGTTTATCGCATTCCTGTTCCGCCTCGCGGTCCCGGAAAGCCCATACTACCTGGCGCGGAAGGGTCTGCTCGAGGAAGCCTCTGGCGTGCTTCGCCGAGTGACCGGAAAAAACGTCAATCCGTCCGATCTTGCAGGGGAGCCCGCGGTGCGGCGCGCACCGGTTCGGGCTCTGTTCCGCGGGGACCTCCTTCGCCGAACAGCTGTAACGATTGGCGTTTGGATCGCACTGAACTTCAGCTACTACGGCCTGTTCCTCTGGCTCCCGCCCGCCCTCGCGGGATTCGGAATCGCGAACTTCGCAGACCCGAATGTCCTCGCCCTGTTCCTCGTCATCTCCGCTGTCGCGCAATTCCCCGGATACGCTGCGTCAATGGTTCTCGTGGAGAAATGGGGCCGGAAGAAGACGCTCGCCTTGTTCCTCATTCTTGGCGGAATCAGCGGCTATGTGTTCGCGACGGCAGGGGACTTCGTGACCCTCGTCCTCGGGCTCGTCTTCGTGAGCTTCTTCAACCTTGGAGCCGGGGGTGCCGTGTACCCATACACGTCCGAACTGTTCCCGACGCAGTACCGCGCCACGGGATTCGGTGTCGCGGAGGGGGTCGGCAAGATCACCGCCGTCCTCGCGCCGATTGCGTTCGGCGCCCTCTTGGCCTACACGGCTGGCGTTTTCTGGTCCCTCACGGCCGTCGCCGTCATGATGCTCGCTGGCGGGTTGATCGCCGCCACCGTTGGTCCGGAGACGAAGGGCGCCGCCTTCCACTGACGCCGCTGCCGCTGCTCTTACGCATGGCGGAGCCGTTCTTCCGAAGCGGACGGCGATAGGCTTGCCGGTACCGCGCCGAGGGTTACGGATATAAACCAGGTTCATCGATGCCGGGCCGTGGTCCGCAGATACCGCCGCAAACGGTACTATTCGACCCTGCAGAGAGTCTTGGTTCACCTCTCTGCGGATGGAGGTTTCCAGCGTGATCGACTCGCGGAGCTAACGCAAGAAGGGATTGCGTCCGCGATTCTCTCCGGCAGGAGCACGATCACAAAATGCCTCGACCGTCTCGAGAGGAGGGGTTGGATTGTCGGAGAGCGAGCGAGGGTGCCGGGGCATCGTGTCCGGAAGACCGTCTATAGCCTCACGAAAACCGGATGGCGTAGCGCGGAGGATTTCCGAGTTCGACTCGGGACCGACGCGGTGGAGGTTGGCGCACCAGATTTTGATTCACTGACTGTCAAGGTCCTAGATATCCCGAGAGTCCTGCCAGCGCCAGTAGAACTCTCAACCGCGCTCTCGCTCGTCCGAGAGGGTCGTGTCGACCTAACACGAGCTCCGAGACCCATGGCCAAGACGACCGCCTCCGTTTTGTGGGGTAAGACGATCCCGCAAATCGACAAGCTAATCGGTCGCGCCAGAGAGCTAGGAGGTCTCGATACCTGGATGGCGGGGACCTCGCCGATTCTGGTAGTGACGGGTATCGCTGGAATAGGAAAGAGCTCGCTCGTTGCGAATTGGGTTCTGCGGAGCCGGCGATCGGATCGCGTGTTCTGGCATGAATTTGGCCGTTCAGCGACCATCGACGCGTTTATTTCCAATCTCGCGGAGTTCCTGACCCGGCTGGGGAGGCGTGGACTATCGGAGTATCTCACGGAAAAGCGCCCAATGGATCTAGAGCTCGTCGCACGATTGCTTGTACACTCATTGCAAGACACGCCTGTCTTGCTTGTGATGGACAGCGTTGAACGAGTCCCCTCACGGACCTCGAACCAACTCGTGCCCATGATGTTCCGCGTCGCATCAGAGGCGGGATCTCGTCTAATCGTCATATCGCGCCAACTCAGTCCCGTTTTCCATGAGGACAGCAATTTCGCGGGAGCAACGCGAGTTCTGACAATCGGACCTCTCGCTACGGAGTCCTCAGTCGCCATGCTCGTCGCCAAAGGTCAGAAAGGGGCCAGAGACACCCTTCTTAGACTAGCAGCCTCAACACGTGGTCATCCACTCCTGCTCAACCTCGTGGCCAGCGCTGGAATGGAGGCCAAGCGGACCATGAAGCGATACCTGCATGAGGAGATCTGGAAGGATCTTACCCCTGGCGAGCGAACGTCTCTCGAGGCGGCAAGCATTTTCCTCACACCAGCAGCCACGTACGCGTTGACAACGATGCCCGGCGTGAGCAAGTCAGCGCTTGAAAAACTCCAGGCAAGAAATCTGCTCGAACAGACCCTTGGCGGCCAAGTCTCAGTCCATGAACTGGTCCGGGACTTTGTGAGAAATCGAGGGGATGGAGCGAGACTTCGAAGGTTGCACCTCTACGCCGCCAAGTACCTCCTTGGACGCCCGGCGGCGCAGGATCATATGGAAGGAGTTTATCACCTGATCGAAGCGGACCGTGCGAAGGAGGCGGCCCGTTTCATTGAATCGAGCAATTCAGCCTTCTTGGATTCCGCATCCGTCCGCGAAATGGCGTCCTTAGTCCGTAAGATCGATTTGGGCAAGCTAGATCCTCGCGCGGCCTCCGTTTTCTCTGAGTTCCTCGGCGATGGATTCGGGATTGCCGGTCAACTCGACCTGGCTCTATGGCAGTATCGTCATGCAATTCGGAAATGCGAGCAAAGCCACAGGCTCAACCGCGTCCCTAGGATTCTTCGGAAGATCGCGTCGATCGAACGCCGACGGGGACAATATTCCCGCGCGTTGGATAATCTTTCGGCAGCCAAGGCCCGCCTTCGCCCCGGGTCGGACCTGCCGGAGTCGGCGGAAGTTCTTCGAGAGATGGCCTCGCTTGCGAGAGCCAGAGGCGACCTTTCGACCGCTATTACCTACCTTAATGAAGCCGTCGACTTGGCAACAGAGGCTTCTGACCTAGGTTCGATGGCGAGAACCATCCTCGTCCTGGGCACCGTGGAATGTCAGCAAGGCAATGTGGAGCGTGGGCTGAACTACAAGCTTGAAGGGTTACGAATCGCCGAGCGTTCGG
>CAYOUM010000166.1:0-3614 GCA_964407185.1 uncultured Methanomassiliicoccales archaeon
ACTCGACTCCGCTCGGCTCCTCCCGTGCGCCTTCCCTCGCGGGAAGGTCGTAGAGGGGACTCACCACGTCATCGCGAAGCGCACTGGGCCGGAACCGTACGGCCCTTGCCAGGGCCTTGTTGGAGGCCAAGGCGGTCTTCAGGATGTTCAGCCCCGCGTTGGTCTCGGCGCCGCGCGCCACACGCTGGGCAGGTCTGGGATGTCCATGTGGGATTGACCTTGATCAAGGGCACTCCGGCCGCCAAGGCCTTATACTCGATTTGGCGGTGGAGTTCGCCCTGCGGCCACGACGAGAGGCGGCGCATCATCCGTCGGCCTCTCCCGCCGCCTTGCGGCATCCTGAGTTCCTCGATGACGATGGCGGCCTTCCGACCGCCCGCCGCCGCGACGAGCCCCTTGCTGGCCAGGTGGAGCCGATGCCGGATCCGATTCCGCTCACGACGGCCCTCGCGATTCAGGAGGCGGCGCATCACGCGGCGGTCGTGCGACTTCTTTCGCGCGAGGCGTCGGCGGCGGCGGAAGTGCGTGGCCTGCACGACGCGGACCTCGGGGAACGGGATGGTCAGGAGGGACGCGGTGTCCTCCGCGGCGACGACGCCGTCGAGGGACGCTTCGTTCGTGTCGAGGGCGATGGCGGCCTCCGGGGCGTACGGCTCCGGCGCGGCCTTCCGAACGACGACGATGATCCGGCCGGGCGTGGCGGTCAGGGAACCGAGGCCCCACGAGGGGTCGGAAAGGACGGCGCGGTGCCAGTCCGACATGGGCAGGTCCATCTGCACTCCCTCCGTGCCCCGGATCGGTATCCGAAGGCGCCCCGTCTCGCGGTCGAGCCGGTAGGACTGGTTCTCCGCCCTGAGCAGGAGCCGCCGCACGTACGGGACGGTCGTCCTCTTCCCTCGCCGGACGCGCCGCCGGTAGTTCTTCAGCAGGCCCATCGCAAGCCCGAAGGCCGAGGGAATGTATTGCTTGTAGACATCGTGCTCGGCGGAGAACTGGCGGTAGACGGCCGAGGAGAGCCGGAAGCGGGAGCGGATGTCGTCGCGGAGCGCGGCGCGGACGGACCTGTTCACGATGAGGCGAAACTCCCCCATGAGGTGAATGAGGGGCGCGGGCGTGTCGATGGCGAAGGTCAGACTGCGAACGACGCGGGGGCTCATCCGCATCCCCACAAGAGGCAGGACGAAAAACGTTTCGGGGGGATGAGCGAATCCGGACGGATGACCCGACTTGTAACAGCACCGCGACACGGGAAGTCTTAACTGCCGCGCGGGGAATCGCGACCCCACATGGCCCCGGGCCCACGGGAGGGAGCGATCTCTGCCAAGGCGCCGAAGCTCATGCGCAAGCCGCGAACGCTCCATTGTCCGTATTGCGAGGGGAAGGTTGTCTTCACGCGGAACGAGGAGCACCTCGACGAGAAGAACTGCCCGCATTGCGGAATGCGGGTCGTCCGGAGGGAGTGGCCCCAGGGGCCGCACCCGCCATCCGCCTAGAGCGGCGAACCGCAGGCGATGCACCGAAACCAGTTCTTTCCCGTGGGGTACCCACACTCGGGACATTCGCCGGCCACTGCGGTCTCAACCTCCTTGACAACAACGAAGTCCCCCGCCGCGAGCTTGTCCAGATGAGGCGAGCGGGCGAGGATGAACGCGCTCGCGTCCGACCACGTCTCGAGCTGGAGGAACCGGACGTCGTTCTCCGCCAGGAAATCGTTGATCTCATTGAAAACCTCTCGCGGCGTCCGATACTGTATCACGGTGGCGCGTTCCCCGAGGCTCACGGTCGCCTCTCGGTTGCCTTCGGCATCGTTCACCCGCACCTCCTCGGAGGAATCGACTTGAAGCCCGAAGCTGGAGAGGCGCTGATTCGCGTTGTAGAGGAGGTCCATGAGGGTGAATTGCGGCTCGACGTGGAACCCGATCCACGACGCGAGGAATTGGGTGATTGTCTTCGGGCCGTCCGTCTGATACTGACGGGCGAAGGCCTCGAGGGACCCGAACTTCTCGGCCAGCCGCTTCCGAAAGACCTCGCGGGTGCCTTCGATCGTGAGACCGGATTCCACAAGCCGATGATGGGCATCCGACACGACTCGGTCTGCGTCCAGGGGCGGAGCCGGCGCCGCTGGCGCGGGTGGGGCAGGGACCACCTTCGTTGACGGCTTCGTCGGCCGAGCCGGAGCTTGCTTTTGACCCCGCTTCCAGAATGGCATCCCGCGCCGCGAACGGTGGTGCCGAGTATAAGGTTTGTCCGGCAACTCTCGCAATTGCGAAACTCGATCGGTCGCTTCACGAACCCAGGCGGGCCCGGATTCACCGAATGGATGCGTGGGGCAGGATTTGAACCTGCGAACCCCTACGGGACAGCGACCTCAACGCTGCGCCTTTGACCATGCTGGGCCACCCACGCGCACTGCGACGATGGAGAACCCGAGTATAAATTCTTGGAGATCGGAGACCCGCACAGTGCTGCGGTGAACGATTAATATCGGACGAAGCATCCTACAGCTGGGTGATCCGATGGACCCCGACGTGACCAAGGAATTCTTCGCAGTGATCAAGTTAGGCGAGACGGCCAAGGTTGACGATTTGCTGAGAAAGCACCCCGACCTCATCGATGCTCGGACGAAGTCCGGGGCGTCGCCGATCCTCTTCGCCCTGTATACCGGACACGCGGACCTTGCAGAACACCTCGCCTCCCGCGAGCCAGCCCTCGATGTGCACGTGGCCGCATCCCTCGGAAAGATGGACCGGCTCCGGAAGCTCGTTGCGGCGGATCCCCAGGTCGTGAACGCTGTCTCCGAGGAAGGATTTCCGCCGCTCGGCCTCGCCGCCTACCTCGGCCAAGCGGAAGCGGTGAAATTCCTCCTCTCGAAGGGGGCCGACGTGAACTTCGTGGCACCGGCGACGGGGTTCACGGCCCTCACCGGGGCTGTGGCGGGCAACCACAAAATCGTCGTGGAACTCCTCCTCGCCCACGGAGCGAATGTGAACCACGTATACGAGGATGGTCTCACGCCCCTAATTGAGGCCGCCGCGAACGGAAATGTGGAGATTGTGAAGCTGATTCTCGCGAATGGCGCGAACATCCACACAAAGACGAAGGACGGGAAGTCCGCCTTGTCCTTTGCGGTCGAGAGGAGTCACCATGAGGTGGCCGACCTCCTTCGTCAACGAGGCGGCACCGCTTAGCATCCAATGGAGTCGCGTGCGTCGGGCTTGCGACTCCGGGCCATGTATTGCCATTCCCCAGATGATTCTTATACACGCAGCCGTTCCCAGCGGCCCCGTGACATCACAATGACGATAACGCCGGGCAGTCCGAGCGTTCGTCGTTTGACGAAGCCGATGCGGTGGCTCCTCTACGCCGCCGCCGCGTTGGTCTTCCTGGCCGGTGTTCAACTCTTCATCCTCACCGAGCAAACCGCGATGTACTTCGCGTGGACCATCGCGCCACCCTTTACGGCGGCCTTCCTGGGGGCAGCCTATTGGGCTGATGTTCCCGTTGAGGTCATCGCAGCACGCCAGTTGTTTTGGGCAGAGGCTCGGGCTGCGATCCCGGGCATCTGGCTCTTCACGGCCCTCACCCTCGTGGCGACCCTCCTCCACTTCGACCTC
>CAYOUM010000167.1:0-3587 GCA_964407185.1 uncultured Methanomassiliicoccales archaeon
CACGATGCCGTTCCCGGACACGCGGAACCTCGTCGCGGAGGTGAGCTGTCGCGAACCCGTGGAGTGGCCCGGTGAGGGCCCGCGGACCTTCGTCGTAATCGATTGCGGGGTGAAACTGAACATCATCCGCGAGGCGGAGCGCCACGGGCGGGTAGTCCAGCTCCCGTACAACGCAACGTCGGACGACATCGCCCGATACCGCCCGGATGGCGTGATTATCTCGAACGGGCCCGGAGATCCCGCCCACCCGGATGTCCGTGCGACGACGGTGAAGACCGCAAAGGAAATCGCAGCGACCTACCCGATCCTCGGTATCTGCCTCGGCCATCAGATCCTCGGCCTCGCCTTCGGCGGGACAACGTACAAGCTCAAGTTCGGCCACCGCGGCGGGAACCAGCCCGTGAAGGATCTCCGCACGAACCGCGTGCACATCACGTCGCAGAACCACGGATTCGCGGTCGATGCGAAGTCGATGGAGGCCTCGGAGTTTGAGATTACGCACCTGAACCTGAACGACGGAACCGTCGAGGGAATGATTCACAAGGAACTCCCGATCTTCTCCGTGCAATACCATCCCGAAGCGCACCCTGGCCCCTGCGACAACGCGTACATCTTCCGAGAGTTCGCCGCGATGGCGAAGGGGTAGGGACATGCCGAAGCGGCCGGACCTCCGAACCGTCCTCGTGATCGGTTCGGGTCCGATCGTGATTGGCCAGGCCGCGGAGTTCGACTACTCTGGCTCCCAGGCGTGCCGCTCGCTGCGGGAAGAAGGAGTCCGCGTGGTCCTCGTGAACTCGAATCCCGCCACGATTCAGACGGACGTCGAGATGGCGGATGCGGTGTACGTCGAACCGCTCACGGCCGAGTTCCTCGAGAAGATCATCGCGAAGGAGCGGCCGGACGGAATCCTGAGCGGGATGGGCGGCCAGACAGGGCTGAACCTGAGCGCGGAGCTCGCCGAGCGGGGAATCCTGGCGAAATATGATGTCGAACTTCTGGGAACCCGGCTCGAAGCGATCGTGGCGGGAGAGAACCGAGAGGCATTCGCAGAGCTGATGAGGAAAATTGGCGAGCCGATCCCGCGGAGCAGGGCGGTGACCTCCGTCGAAGCCGCGAAGGCGTTTGTGCGGGAACTCAGCACCATCCCGGTCATCGTTCGCCCGGCGTACACGCTCGGCGGCACGGGCAGCGGGATCGCCCGCAACGAAGAAGACCTCGAGCACATCGTGTCGATCGGGCTTGCGTACTCCCGGATCAAGCAGGTCCTCGTGGAGGAGAGCGTCGAGGGCTGGGAGGAGTTCGAGTACGAGGTGATGCGGGATGGCGCGGACAACTGCATCACGATTTGCAGCATGGAGAACGTGGACCCCATGGGGTTCCACACGGGCGAGTCGATTGTCGTCGCACCGGCCCAGACCCTGAGCGACCACGACCACCAGACGTTGCGGGCCGCGGCGATCCGCATCATCCGGGCCCTGAAGATCGAGGGCGGGTGCAACATCCAGTTCGCCGTCCACCCGAAGACGCGGGAGTACCGTGTGATTGAGGTAAATCCTCGCGTTTCGCGGTCGTCCGCGCTCGCGTCGAAGGCGACCGGTTATCCAATTGCCCGAATCGCCGCGAAAATTGCGATCGGCATGACGCTCGACGAAATCCCGAACCCGGTGACCGGGAAAACGATGGCCGCCTTCGAGCCGACGATCGATTACATCGTAACGAAGATCCCACGGTGGCCGTTCGACAAGTTCCCTACGGTCGATGCCCGCATCGGGACCTCGATGAAATCGACGGGCGAGGTGATGGCGATCGGCCGCACGATCGAGGAGTCCTTCATGAAGGCGCTCCGCTCCCTCGAGGTCGGCAAGGTCGGTCCCGAGCCGGAGCCATGGTCCGAGGAGGACCTCATCCGCGAGCTGCGGGAGCCCACGGACAAGCGGATCTATGCGGTCGCGGAGGCGCTTCGCCGAGGGTACACAGTCCAGAAGATCGCCGCGCTCACGGCGTGGAATCCCTTCTTCATCGAGAAGATCGCGAACCTCGTCGCGATGGAGGTGCGCGTGAAAGACGGTCCGCTCACGCACAGTCTGGTGAACGATGCAAAGCGCCTCGGGTTCGGGGACGAGTACATCAGCCTCCTGGCGGGCGTCCCAGAGCGCGAGGTCCGCAAGATGCGGCGACGGGTTACGTACAAGATGGTCGACACATGTGGCGGGGAGTTCGAGGCCCGCACTCCGTACTACTACTCGACCTGCGAAAGCGGGAACGAAATCGTCCCGTTGAAGGGCAAGAAGGTCCTCATCGTCGGGAGCGGTCCGATCCGGATCGCGCAGGGCGTGGAGTTCGACTACTGTACCGTCGCGGGGATCTTCGCGCTGCGGGAGCTCGGCATCGGCGCGATCATCGTGAACAACAACCCGGAGACCGTGTCGACGGACTTCGACGTCTCCGACCGGCTGTACTTCGATCCGCTCTTCCTGGAGGATGTCCTGAACATCATCGAGGCGGAGAACCCGTTCGGCGTGATCCTCCAGTTCGGCGGCCAGACGTCCGTGAACCTCGCGGTCTCACTGCAGGAGGCCATTGATCGGGACAAACTCGAGACGCGAATCCTCGGCACCCCGCCCGCGTCGATCGACATCGCGGAGGACCGGAGGAAATTCGAGGCGTTGATGCGGAAGCTCGGCATCCGCCAACCCGAGGCCGCCACGGGCTTTTCCTTCGAGGAGGTCCGCGGCATCGCCGCCCAGATCGGCTACCCCGTTCTCGTGCGGCCGTCGTACGTCCTCGGCGGGCGGGCGATGCAGATCGTCTATACAGAGGAGGAGCTCGAAGAGTACATGGCGTCCGCCGTGAAGGTCTCCCGCCGGCACGCGGTCCTCGTGGACAAGTACCTGTCCCATGCGATCGAGATCGATGTCGACGCCATCGCAGATGGGCGGGACGTCTTCATCGGCGGAATCCAGGAACACATCGAGGAGGCGGGGGTCCACTCCGGGGACGCGGCGTGCGTCCTCCCCGCGCAGACGCTGTCCGAGGAGATCCTCGAATCGATTCGCGGCATCACCCGCAAGGTGTGCAAGGAACTCGGCGTCGTCGGCCTTGTGAACCTCCAGCTCGCCGTGAAAGACGGTGCCGTGTACGTGCTGGAAGCAAATCCTCGCGCGAGCCGCACGGTGCCATACGTTTCGAAGGCAATCGGCGTGCCGCTTGCAAAGGTCGCGACCCGCGTGATGTTGGGCGAGTCGCTCCACGATCTCGGGCTCGTGGGTGAATCGAAGATTCTTCACGTCGCCGTAAAGGCGCCCGTCTTCCCGTTCCAGAAGTTGCCGGGCGTGGACACAATCCTTGGACCCGAGATGAAGAGCACGGGCGAGGTGATGGGGATCGACACGAGCCTCGGACGGGCGTATTACAAGGCAATGGTCGCGGCAGGAAACCCATTGCCATCGGAGGGGGCCGTGTACATCACGGTGCGGGACGAGGACAAGAAAGCAGTCCTGCCGGTCGCCCGAAAGCTCGTGGAACTCGGACTCACGCTGTATGCGACGAGGGGCACCGCCGCCTACCTGCGGAAGCACGGCGTCGAG
>CAYOUM010000168.1:0-3557 GCA_964407185.1 uncultured Methanomassiliicoccales archaeon
GTCTCGGTACGAGGAGTTCACGCTGCTCCCGATCGCGACTTGCGTCACCTCGGCGCCGGCGACCTCGGTCACGGGCTTCACGTTCCCAGGGCTCGGCGGGCACGCGATGAGCGGCTCAAGCGCGGAGAGGTCCACCTCGACGCGGTCGTCGTACACCGCGCCGTCGTCCGCGCGGAGCGGACGGTAGTCGTCGAGTCGCTTCTGACCGCGGAGGAACCGCTCCGTCATCCCGTCACTCGGGAAGACGCTCGACGTCGCGCCGAGTTCGGCGCCCATGTTTGCGATTGTCCCCCGCTCCGGCACGCCGAACTCCCGTAGCCCGGGACCGCCATACTCGAGGACTCGTTCTTTCCCCCACGTCTCGCCGTACCTTCGGAGGAGCTCGAGGATCACGTCCTTCGCGGAGCACCATGGAGGCAACTCGCCCGTCAGGTCCACGTGCGTGACCCTCGGCATTCGTAGCCGGTAGGGTTCCCCCGCCATCACTGCGGCGACCTCGAACCCGCCCGCGCCGATCGCGAGCATCCCGGACGCTCCCGCATGGCATGTGTGGCTGTCGCAGCCGAGCATCGTCTGGCCCGGGACATCGAACCGCTCCATGTGACTCCAGTGGCTGATCCCATTCCCGGGGCGCGAGAAGACGGCTCCGAACCGCGCGGCCATCCCTTGGAGAAAGAGGTGGTCGTCTGCGTTCTCGAAGCCTGTCTGGAGGACGTTGTGGTCGACGTACTGGGTCGCCTGCTTCACCCGGACTTTGTCGACGCCCATCTGCTCGAACTCGAGCCAGGCAAGTGTCCCCGTTGCATCTTGGAGAAGCGCTTGGTCCATCCGGATCGCGATTTCCTCCCCGGGGACCATGCGTCCGTCGACCAAATGTTTCCGGATGATCTTGTGAGTGAGGGACTGACGGGCCATTGCAATCCGTCACGCAGATGGCGATGTCAGATTTGAGGCTTCGGTTTGTAGAATTTGATTCACGCACAACGGCGTTATCGTCATCGACCGCAGCCCACGACTTCCGTTCGCGCAGGACCTCAGTGTGAGTGACCGAGGGAGCCTTCCTGCGCGAGCTTCTCCTTCAGCTCCTTGAGCGGGAAGTCCTGTTCCCCGGCCTCAATTCGGATGTCGAGCCAGTTCTCCCTCGGCGGAAAAGGGCACACATAGTCATCGCTGTAGGCGCAATATGGGCTGTACGCGCGATTGAAGTCGAGCTCGTACTCATCGCTTGGAGCCACGGGAATGTCAAGGTATCGCGCGGCGCCGTAGGATTCCTTCCCGCTCGTCCCGTCGCGGAAGGGAACGAAAAGGGAGTCCTCTCCGGGTTCCGGCCGCACGGACTTGTACGCCTGGAGGCGCCGGGTATGCCCTTGGATTGTGAATTCGAAGTAGCCCCATTTCAGCATGTCCCGCGGCGTGCCCTTGCTCGTCATGAGGACGACGGGCTCCGGGTTCGGATATCCGTGGAGGGTGAGGCGGAATTCGTACGCGTGGTTCGGGGGGAAATACGCAAGGCCGGTGAACTTGTCCCGCAGGACCCAAGGGATCGGGGAGTGCGGATGCTCCTTGAAGAAATGGTCCTTCTCCCGCCGCTCGGCCTCGAGTCCCTTCACGTACGCATCGTCGGGTTTCGCAGGCGGAGCCATGGCGGGTCGAAGAACCCGGGTCCAATAAAGATGTGGTTCGGGCAATCACCGTCAAAGGGCCGTTACGTCCCCGACCGCGCGGGCCATAAGCTCCCGCTCGGCGGTCGTCAGGTGTTCGGGATTCACCCTCAAGGCCACGGTGCGGGCGATTTCATCTGCAGTGGCTCGCTTCTGTGCGACGACGGCCGTCTTCACGATTTCCGCCGCGAATCGATACTTCGTTCGTGAATAGTTCGGATCCTCCGGTGCAATTTCGTAAAGTTTCAGTAGGAGGCGTTCCGCCTCCTCGAATGCCCGGCGCTGGGCCATCGCGCGGATCGCCCGCTGCAGCATCGTGAACTCATGGAGGTGCGGGTCCGCTGGCACGGCTCTTGAAATATTCCCGAGCCTCAAAGCCTTTTGGCAGGGGCCCAATGCCCGCTCGCGCAGGTTCGGGAAGCAGGATGCGCTCTCCCCTTCGATCCCATTAACCGCCGTTCGGTTCTTGATTGTCGTCGAAACCATGTCAAATGCGGAACGCAGTCTGGAGTATCCTCGCGATGATGATCGCGGTGAGCGACAGGATAATCGCTGAAAGCCGGACCGTGATGCTCGCATCGAAGTGTCGGTGATTCAGAATGGAGTGGACCGAGTGGGATTTGAACCCACGGCTTCCGCCTTGCGAAGGCGGCGATCTTCCGCTGATCTATCGGCCCGCGAATCTCTTGGAACCGAGGCACCGCCAAATATCTTTCTGTCGCGTTCGCGCGACGAAGACGCAGAAGGAGACAGTCGATAAGGACTGAAGGGAACGTTTAATTGCGGCCTTGCCTCCCTCTCGTCGCACTGCGAGGATGGCGCTCCGGATTCATAACACGAAAACCCAGCGGAAGATACCCTTCCCGCTCGACCTCGACCGCGAGGTTCGGATGTATGTGTGCGGGCCGACGACGTACGACTACAGCCACCTCGGCCATGCGCGCTCGTACATCGCCTTCGACGTCGCCCGCCGATACCTCGAGTTCCTCGGCCTTCGCGTTCGCTATGTCCAGAATTTCACAGACGTCGAGGACGTCATCACGCGGCGGGCCCAGGCGGTCGGGATGGACCCGCTCGCGTACGCGGAGAAGTTCATCCAGGCGTACCTCGAAGACATGGACGCGTTGAACGTGAAGCGGGCGACGACGTACGTGCGGGTGAGCGAGCACATCCCGGATATCATCGCCGCCGCGAAGGCGGTCATCGATCGGGGGTTCGCGTACCCCATCGATGGGGACGTGTACTTCCGAACGAGGAAGACGAAGCGGTCCTTTGGCACCTTGACGCACAAGCGGTTCGAGGACATCGTTGCGGATCCGCTCCCGCCGGGGAGCACGAAGGAGGACCCGCTCGATTTCGCGATCTGGAAGAAGTCGAAGGAGGGCGAGCCCGCGTGGGACAGCCCATGGGGGCGCGGCCGGCCGGGTTGGCACATTGAGTGCTTCGCGATGGCCTCGAAGTACTTGGGCCCGCAGGTCGATGTTCACGGCGGCGGGAAAGACCTGAAGTTCCCGCACCATGAGAGCGAGGCGATGATTTGCGAGGCGATTCACGGAACCGAGTGGT
The DNA here is from genome assembly GCA_964407185.1 of uncultured Methanomassiliicoccales archaeon. Taxonomy (GTDB): domain Archaea; phylum Thermoplasmatota; class Thermoplasmata; order RBG-16-68-12; family RBG-16-68-12; genus EA-19. The sequence continues at coordinate 3,228 of CAYOUM010000168.1, forward strand.
CCCGCTGTTGGATGCACAACGGGTTCCTGGAGATCCAGCAAGAGAAGATGTCGAAGTCCCTCGACGCAATTCATGGGGCGATCGTGAAGGCGAAGGCGGCGTCGGGGGATGGTGGGACGCTCGCGCCAATCATCGGCCGCGCGCAGGAAAAGTTCTTTACCGCCATGGACGACGATTTCAACACGGCGAATGCCGTGTACGCACTGCTCGAGCTAACGGAAGCGGTCGGAGACGTTGATCGCGTGTCTAAGGACGACGCCCGTCGGCTCCTCTCTTTCTTGGGAGAGGCGTCGCGTATTCTCGGAGTCTTCGAGGGGGCCCAGCTGTTCT
>CAYOUM010000169.1:0-3211 GCA_964407185.1 uncultured Methanomassiliicoccales archaeon
GCCGTTTCGGTCGGATTACGTCGAAGGCCCTGTACACTTGGAACCGGGTTGCGTGGAGCTGGGACGTCCGCTCCGACCCGTTCGATATCGCGCTTGTGGGGACGCAATTCGAGGCGGCACCCGCGGCTTCCTTCCTCGTGCCAACGAACAACACCGAAGTGATGTTCGCGATGGCCGATTGGTCCGCGCGTGGGGACATGAGTGAGCGCCTCGGGATCCTGGGCACGCGGGCTGCCGGAGGGTCGCCCGAGCCCATGCACGGATTATCCGCGCAGAGCATTTTCGCGGCGCCACTGCTTCACATTCCAACGGTCGACGGGAGGTGCCGAATCATTGCCGGGGAGTACGCCGGGGCGAGCTCCCGGTCCTTCGTGGAGTTCCGGTTTTTTGCCGGTCGCCGCGACGACTCCCAGTTTGTGTTCATCTGCATCGAGGTGCTCGGGGACACCACAGCGAACATCAACGACTCCGGGGAGATTCTGTTCGACACGAAGCACGATGGCGGGTCAACCCCGCAGCCGGACGATCGGCTATTTTGGGTGTTCAGCGGCTCGGCCGCGATTGGGGAGGCCAAGGGAGATGGACTTACATGGGTCCTATGTGGCGTGTGCGATCCGGGGAACGCCGCGCAAGGCGGGTTTGTGACAGGGATCGGCGAGTCGTACGAATTCCGGGTCCGCTATACGGACGTGTGGGGTACGATTACTCCGCCTCCGGATGCTGTGGCCGGGTTCATGCTTGCCGTGTGGGATTCGGACCTCGCAGTCGCGTACGGCTGGGGAAGCAGCTTCCTTGACGACTCGAACCCCGATACCTGGGGACACATCTTCATCCCCGAATTCCCGACCGCGCTCCTTGCGATTGGTGGGGCGATCCTCGTCCCCTTGGTGAGACGGTGGACCTTGTCCAAGAAGTCGCGCAGCATGCGGATGCGCGAGGGCGATCCGTTCCAGTCCGGAAAGCCGTGAATCCGATTACAGAGCCCGGAGGACAAGAACCAAACTCGGGCGCCCTGAACGGTGTCCGACTGTTGGAAAGATGCCAGGGCCTCGATCATCGGCTTGAGCTCCGCCTCGATCTGCTCGCAAGTCAGCGCTTCGTCTCCTGGGCGCGCACCGGGAGTCTCAGTGGTCCTCATGGGCATCGCGGGGTCGGGTACGCCTACATAGAATAGACGCTTTTGTGCGCCGTCCGAATCGAACGCAATCTGCCCGTGTGCATTGTCACTCCCGACGCCGAACGCCGCAAGCTGCACAAGATGATCCGTATGGTTCCGGCCGCTCACGTCCCGAACTAGGGAGAGCCTCCAGTGTAATACTCAATGTAAGACCAAAGTTTAAATTAAAGTAGGACTCTCTCTCTCGCGATGCTCGAAATCCGCATGCGTGTGGGCCCGAAAGGCCAAGTCGTCATTCCGAAGGTATTTCGTGACGCGTTCAAGATCGGCCCTGGCACCGAGGTCACGTTCTCTATTGAATCGGAGAAAATCGTCATGCGGGCCACGCGAACCGATACTGCCGAAGTGTTCGAGAGGATTGCGAAGTCTGGCAGGACGATCGGAAAGTTCCCGCCACACGCCGCGTACGAGCGCGAACTTCGGAGGCGGCGTGCGTGATCTACCTTGACTCCAACGTGTTCATCTACGCTGCGCTCAGCGAGGGCAAGGAGGGGATCTGGTGTAGAGATCTCGTCCGCCGGGTCACTGATGGAAGGGACGAGGCCGTGACCTGCGCCCTCACGGTGGACGAAGTCGTGTACCAAGTCCGGGAGAGTCGGGGACTTCGGCCCTCCATCGAGGCAGGGGAGGCCGTCCTCCAGATGGCCCATCTGACCGTCGCGCCCGCGGACGCGGAGACCCTTTGGAAGAGCCTCGACCTCGGCCGTCGGTTCGGGCTGTATCCGAGGGATGCGATCCATGCCGCGACCGCCTTGATCCGAGGCACCTCCGAGTTGATTTCCGAGGACGCAGATTTCGAGAAGGTCGAGGGGCTGCGCCGTCGCTGGATGCGCTAGCCCCGGATCGTGGAGACGTGGAGTCCGCTCCGTCAGATCGTTGGCGCACCCGAAGGCGAGATGGAGAGCGAAGCGGTTCCAGAAGGGTCGTCAGTTCTCCTTGGGACGAGGGTATCTCGGAACCTGGAACCTGAAGCCTCCTTATGCCGCCTGCCCTTCGTACTCCATATGGCGCGCTTCCCCGAGGCCGAGCGCCGCAAGCTGCACAAGATGATCTGCATGAAGCGTCGTCAAGTGCAATAGCCAGGATTTTCATTTACGATAGCTTCCGATCGGACCCTCTGCCACGTCCACTCGCTAGTAACTGCGAAGGACAAGACCGAAGTCTGGAGGCACCCGTCGAAAATGCGCATCCGATGTCACCAAGGGGATTCCCGCGAGGACCGCCGTTCCGGCAATAATCGCGTCGAGGACAGGTATAGGACGACCTGAGTCACCTAACCTCGCTTGGATTGCAGCGGCCATCGCGCAGACGTCGTAGTCGGCCGGGAGGACAGCGTAATCCCGTGCGAACGCCTCGACGCGGGCCAACCGACGCCGCCCGACGGTAGCGAACAGCAGCTCGTAGAACGAGACCGCGGAGACCGCTGCAGGCTCCCGCAGCTCCTCCGCGAACGCTGTGGCTTGGGAATCCCCGGCAAGCAGGTCGACGAGAAAGGTCGTGTCGAGGCAGACGGCCATGACTCCGCCTAGCGAGCTGGGGTTCCGTGCCGCAGGCGATCAATCCGCATGCGGATGTTCTCGAGCTCAGCGTCCGTCAACGGCTTCCACGCGCCCGCGTATTTCATCAAGGATGGCTGCCTCGCCGACAGTAACCTCTCGATCACGCCGCTGAAACTCTCACCGGGCCGTTTCTCGGCCCGGAGCTTGCGGTACACGGAATCACCCAGGGAAATCGTTTTGAAGCCCATCTTATCTGTGTATTATCTGTGTGTAGATAAACCTTGCTCTGTCCGCTCCCCCGAATCGTTCGGTTCGTTCCGACCGTCACGAGCGCCGGAATTTGCCGGCGCCTTGGTAAGGCTCGGGTCGACAGTGTGGACCGGCGGTTCCGCACGGGCGGACCTGGAGGCTCCCGCCTTCGCCCGATACCAGGCGATCGCCTCTTTCGCGAGCTTGACGGCCTCCTTCTCACTGCTCGCGTCGACCACGATGGGGAGGCCCGGCACCGTGGCCGTGTAGGACCGGGTCTCGCGGT
>CAYOUM010000169.1:3221-3527 GCA_964407185.1 uncultured Methanomassiliicoccales archaeon
GAGCGAGCTAGGGGCAGGGTCATCATAAGGATATCGTGAACGGCACCGGAGGGCGAGCCGGAGTTCGCGTATCCTCGATGACGTACGATTCCATGTCGCCGGTTCTCCCGCGTCGTCCGTACGAAGGACCGGAGGCGCGAGAGGAACGCCTAGGTCTAGCGGGGAACCAGCCCCGGGGTACTGATGCGCTGGCGCTCGCTGGCTGTTGGTCAGCTCGTGAGGAATCGCGGTTGTTTTCGCCCTCGGAAAAGACACTGCGCCCGAAGCCTTCATAAACTATCTCGGTTTCGTCCTCCATATGGCTCG
>CAYOUM010000170.1:0-3517 GCA_964407185.1 uncultured Methanomassiliicoccales archaeon
CGGGGCGATCGGACAGGTCTTGGCGGGGATCCTCGCGGAGCACACGATCCCGGGACGCGCCCTATTCGCCCTAAGCGCGGTGGGCGCCTTGCTCCTCGTCGGCGTCGCGACGGCCGTGCCGGCCTTCGTGATTGCGAGCTCATGGGCCTTTGGCTTCGTCTTATTCTCCCTCGAGCCGTTGCACAATACGCTCGTCACGAACGTGGTCCTCTCGAGTTCTCGAGGCGTCGCGTTTGGGATGACGTTCCTCAGCGTCTTCGGCCTCGGTTCCGTCGGTGCGGTCCTCGCGGGCTATCTACTCTCAAGGGATGCGGCGGGCGTGCTATTCCTCGTGCTCGCGGCGTCCCTCTCCCTCTCGGGCCTCTTTGCATGGCGCGCAGGCATCGTTGCTCGGGCCCGCCGCGAACGATGATTCGCGTTTGACTGTCGGTGCTGAGATTCCCCATAACTGGGGTCGAAACCCTAAACTAAGCCAGCCACCGTTGCGTCGTGGTGTGAAAGGAAAGAAACTCGTTCGGGAGGGGTACAACGCGATCGCGGCGTCCTATTTCCGTGAGCGGGCGCGGAACGCACCGGATATCGAATTCGTGAAAGACCTCGCACGCCGCCTTCCTCCAGACGCCCGGGTCCTGGACGCAGGCTGCGGTGCGGGCGTGCCCCTTGCGGAGGTCCTGACCCACTCGTGTCACATCGTAGGGCTCGACTTGGCGACTGCCCAGATCGGACTCGCCCGCCACTTCGTTCCGCTCGGAGACTTCCTATGTGGAGACATCACTGCCCCGCCGTTCCGAGATCGCACCTTCGCGGCGATCGTCTGCGTGTACGCCATGATTCACGTTCCGCGCGACGAGCACATCCGTCTCCTTTCGGAGTTCCGGAGACTCCTGGAACCCGATGGAATCCTGCTCATCTGCATGGGCGTGGACGATCTCCTTGAGGACGTCGCGGACTACCATGGCGCTCGCATGTATTGGAGCCACTACGACGCGGAAACGAACCTCAAGCTGCTCCGCGGCGCGCGATTTGAGATCCTCTGGTCGAAGATCGTGGAAGACGCCACGAGTCCGGGCTCGAGCCACCTGTTCGTGATGGCCCGCCCGACCTGATGGCGGTCGAGGTTTCTACCCGGACGTGGCAACGCCCTGGGCCTGCAGCGTCTCGCGGACGATCTTGATCATGCCCTCGGAGTCCTTGTAATATGAGGACACGATCTTTGCGACGTCCCGGTAGTTCTGGACGTTCGTCCGCTTCATGTATTCGAAGATGTCAAGCCGGCGCTTGACTTCCTGCTCCATCCGCTTCTGGGTCCAGTTCCGGGCGAGGGACACCTTCTCGTACACGTACGAGTGGCCGCTGTAGTTGAATGTGTCATCCGCGGGGTTCCACGTGTAGGCCGAGTTCGTAATCAGCTCGTTGCTCTCCGGGTCAGTGCCGACGACCTCGATGAGTGCCTTCACGCGGCGCGTCATGTCCGTGCCGACCTTCACTTGGGCTTGGAGGAGGACGATGTCGAGCGCGGCGACGAGCGCCCGCGGCAGGTTGATTGGGTCGTTCTCGAGCCGGTGGACCATCGCCTGCACATCGTCTGCATGGAACGTTGTGTACGCGGACTTGCCCGTCGCCATCGCCTGGAACACGACGAACGCTTCGGGACCTCGGACCTCACCGACCATCAGGTACTGGGGCCGTTGGCGGAGTGCCGCCGTGAGAAGGTCGAACATGTCGATCTCGCCCGCGGCCTTACCCGTCGAGACGGACCTCCCGCCAAACCCCGCCCGCGTCAGGAGCGGAACCCAGTTCTCGTGCGGGAGGTTCAGCTCCCGGGTGTCCTCGATCGAAACGATCTTCATCTGAGGCGGGATGAACAACAAAATCGCGTTCAGCGTCGTCGTCTTACCGCTCGCAGTGCCCCCGCAAATCAGCATCGACTGGCCGTTCTCCATCGCGAGCCAAAGGTAGGCCATCATCTCCGTGGACATCGTCTTGAACCGGACGAGGTCCAGCGGTGTGAAGGGGTTCTCCCGGAATCGCCGGATCGTAAACGAGGACCCTCGCTTCGTGACGTGCGTGCCGAGCGTCGCCTGGAGACGGGATCCGTCCGGCACGGTCGCGTCGAGCATCGGTTGTGCGACGGAGATGTGCTTCCCGCACCTCTGGGCGAGCCAGACGACGAACGAGTCGAGCTCCTCGGAGGTGTCGAACTTGAGATTGCTCGGGATGCTTCCGTACTTCCGGTGATAGATGTAGAAGGGGATGTTGACGCCGTCGCACGAAATGTCTTCGACCTGCGTGTCGATCATCGTCGCGTCGATCGGCCCGAACCGGATGAAGTCCCTCATGATGTAGTACAGGATCCGTTCCTTTGAGACGGGGTGGAGATCGACGTTGAGCTCCCGCAATAGCCCGTCGACGACGCGGCGGAGGTAGCGTTCCTTCGCGGCGGGCGCGGCGTCCTCGAGCAGCTCCAGGGACTCCACGAGGATTTCCTTGAGGACCTCGAGCACTTCCGCCTCCTCTTCAAGGAGCTTCGGCTCGATGACCTCGTAGAAGTATTGGTTTGCGAACGTGTCGTACAGGATCCGGACATACGAATAGTTCTTCTGGGCGGGCTGGATCTCAATCTCGTTCAGGTTCCGCTGGACGATCTTGGGAATCGTTGTGACTTTGCCGAGCGTCCGCTCTTCGACACCGACGAGGCGGGGCGCAAGGACCTTTACGCCGCGTCCCCTGAGGAGCCGTTGGAAGTACTTCTTCTTCATGGCGTCGAGGGCATTGCCGAGCTTCGACCGCTTCTCCTCCGAGACCGCCTCGAGTGCCCTCCTCGTCTCGGCCTCCTCAGTGGCGAGCGCCGCCGTCCGGGCGCGAAGATGGGACTCTCGTTTCGCGAGTTCCTCGAGCTCCTGTTGGTATTCCTTTCCCGTGGTCGCCATAGGTCACCTCTAGATGAACTGAAAGCCGATGACGGCGATCAGGAGCATGATGAAGGAGTGCTTGAGGCCGTTCGGGATCCTGCCGTTGTCGAGCACACCTGCGAGGATCCCGTCCCCGAGGCCGTGCACGAAGACGGCAATGAAGAACGCGACCTTGATGTTGAAAATCACCGAGGGGAGGTTCGCAGCGAGTGGGCTCTCGATGGCCGTCGAGGCGCCCTGAAGGGACTCGCTTGCCTCCCGCATCTTCGGGAGGAAAGTGGCGTTCAAGATCCAGATCGTGACAAGGAACACGAGGAACGAGATGTAAATCACCGCGATGTACGTCGACATCGTGATCCGCCGCTCGTCCTCCGTGAGCTGGGCCTCCTTCGCGTCGTGGCTCACCATCGTCAGGACATCGGCGACATCACCGCCCGCATCGCTCGACTTCACGATGATCGAGACGATTCGACCAACCATCGGCGTCTTCACGCGCTCCGAGAAGAGGCGAAGAGCCTCCGTGGCGGGGACGCCCCAACCGATCTGAGCCGCCATCTTCTTGATCTCCGGAGTGAGCTTGCCGTAGCGGCCGCTGGAGCTCGCGG